>CAYJOH010000007.1:14588-18385 GCA_964371685.1 uncultured Anaerolineaceae bacterium | reverse complement strand
GCACGGCGGCAGGCAGTAGGCGTTGTGGTCGCTGAAGATCAGCTCCAGGTTCGTCCGGCGCAGCCGGCGCAGCTCCTCGGTCTGGGTCTGGACGACCATCCCGGCCTCTGCGGCGCGCGAGCACGAGATCGGCGGCGTCTCCTCGCCCTCGACCTCGACGACGCACATCCGGCAAGCGCCGAAGCCCGGCAGCTTGGGCTCGTAGCACAGGGTGGGGATCTCGATCCCGTTGTCCCGGCAGACCTCGAGGATCGTCTGGCCCTCGAACCCCTCGACGACCCGGCCGTCCACCTCGATCCGGATCCGCGGCGTGCTCTGCGGCCGCTGCGGGGACTGGGTCGTGATCAGGCGCTCGGCGAGCGAGTCCTCCCGGGGCGTGACGGTGTCGTACACCATCGGGGCGTCGGGGCGGACCTCGCGCGGTCGCTCGAGCGTGGGGTCGGGGCGCGTGATCAGGTCGGCCATCAAGCGTGGTCCCGGTGGGCCGCGCCCGCCGCCACCGCGATCGGCTGGCAGACGCCGGCGGGGCAGGTGGAGCGGAGGATGTGGTCGTCGATCTCGGACCGGAAGTATCGCATCCCGCTCGTGAACGGAAGGGTCGCCAGGCGCTCGTGGTCGCACAGGCCGCTGGCCACGATGTCGTGCGCGAGGTCGCCGAGGAGCGTTGCGTCGGTGGGCTTCGGCCGCCCGCCCGCGATCCGGTCGCCGATCTCGGACAACCGGCGCAGCCCGATCCGGCAGGGGATGGACTTGCCGCACGCGTTGTCCGCCGAGAAGCGGGTCAGGAGGCGCGCCAGGTCCACCACGCAGGTCCGGTCGTCCGCGATCACCACGGACCCGGAGCCGAGATGGGCGCCGGCCGCGCGCAGCGCGTCGAACTCGTAGGGGGTGTCCAGCAGCTCCGCGGGGAGCAGGCCACCGGTCGGGCCGCCCACGAGCAGCGCCTTGAGCGGGCGCGGGCCGGGGCCGCCGGCGAGCTTGACGAGGTCGCGCAGCGGCGTGCCCAGCGGGACCTCCGCGATGCCACCGCCGGCCGGGCCGCGCAGCTGGACGAGCGCCGTCCCCGGGCTCCCCTTGGCGCCGATCGCCGCGAACGCCGCCCCGCCCTCGCGACAGATCCAGGGGACGGCGGCCAGCGTGTGGATGCTGTTGACGACGGTGGGCCGGTCGAACAGGCCGCGCTCGGTGGGGTAGGGCGGCACCTGCTCGGGCTGGCCGCGCCGGCCCTCGAGGGCCTTGAGCAGCACCGTCTCCTCGCCCAGCATGTAGGCGCCCTGGACCGGCCGGACCGTGACCTCCACCGCGTGGCCCGTGCCCAGCACGTCCTCGCCGGCGAAGCCCGCCTCCTCGGCCGCCAGGACCGCGCCCTCGAGCATCGTGACCAGGGCGGGATCGTCCGCTCGGACCGCGAGGATCGCCTGCGTGGCGCCGGTCGCGAAGGCGGCGATGACGAGCCCCTCGACCGCGGCGTACGGGTCCGAGGACAGCAGCGCGTGGTCCGTGTGGACCGCCGGGTCCGCGCCGTAGCCGTTGCCCACCACGTAGCGCTGGTCCGCCGGCTGGGCGGACGCGGCGCGCCACTTCTGGCCGGTCGGCATGCCGGCACCGCCTCGGCCGCGGAGCCCGGAGGCCGCGATCGTGGCGATCGTGCCGGTGGCGCCCAGGTCGCGGACCACCTTGCGGAGGCCCTCGAAGGCGCCGGCGCGAACGGCGGCGTCCAGGTCCGCGGGGTTGGCCGCGAGCGCGTCCACGCGCCCGGTCAGCACCCGGGGCCACTCGCGCGGGGTGGCGAGGAAGGTCGCCATCAGCTCGGCCGTCCGCCGAGGCCCAGGGCGGCGTCCAGCGCCGTTCGGTACCCGTCCTCGATGCCGCGCTGCGCCGTGCCGGCCGGTGGCGCGTCGGTGACGGCCGGCGGCTCGAAGCGCAGGTGCCGGTAGTACGTCGCGGTGCCGTAGATCATCGCGTACCAGGCGCCGGTCACCCGCGAGATGTGCCGGAGCGCGGCCACGGGCAGGTAGCCGTACTCGGCCTGGGTCTCCTCGAGCATCGCGAGCATGTCCCTGGGGTCGTAGTCGTGGGCCTCGAGGATCGCGTCCAGCGGGCCGAGGTCGATGCCCTCGAAGCGGGTGTAGCCGTGGTCCGCGACCGGGCGGCCGGAGCGCCGGAGCGCCGACTCCTCGCGCCGCTCGCCGTACGTCTCGGGCGGGCCCCAGTGGACGTGGAAGCGGCCCTTGGTGTCGATGCCGCCCATGTCGATGCACTCGATCGGGCAGGCCTGGGCGCACTGGAAGCAGGTCTCGCACTTGAGCGTGCCGTACTCGTCGTACAGCAGCTGGAGGCGGCCTCGGAACTTGGGCGCGACGTCCGCGTGCACCTCGGGCCACTGGATCGTGGCCTTGGGAGCGAAGAAGCGGCGCAGGGTGAGGCCCATGCCGCGGACCATGCCCATCCCGGGGATCGTGCTCATCGGGTCACCCGGCCTTCAGCGCATCGACGACGAGGATCGCCGCCGCGGTCACGAACAGGTTGAGCAGCGATGCCGGCAGCAGCCACTTCCACGCGAAGCCCATCAGCTGGTCGATGCGCACCCGCGGGAAGGTGCCCCGCATCCAGACGAAGACGAACACGAAGATGAACGTCTTGACCATGAACCAGGCGAGGCCGGCGAACCAGTCGAGCCCCACGTAGGCGGCACCCAGCAGGCCGCCGACGGCCACCACGCTGAACGTGAGGAACCCGAGCAGCAGCGCCTGCCAGGCGGGCGTCGAGCTGCGGGCGAGGTAGAACGGCGCCGCGAACAGCAGGGTCAGGGCCACCGGCGCCGCCGCGAGCAGGATCACGAGGCCGATCCCCAGCGAGCCCGGGTCCAGCGTCGGGGCGACGTCCGGGAACGGGAACGGGGCGTTCCAGGCGCCGAAGAACAGCGTGACGATGAGCGCCGACATCACGAACACGTTCACGTACTCGGCGAAGAAGAAGAACGCGAACCGCATCCCGGAGTACTCGGTCGCGAAGCCCGCCACGATCTCCTGGTCCGCCTCGGTCATGTCCAGCGGCGAGCGGTTGGCCTCCGCCGTGCCGGCGATGAAGAAGATCAGGGCGCCCAGCGGCTGGCGGAACACGAACCAGTCCGTGAACCAGCCCGCCTGGGCCGCGCCGATCTGGTACACGCTCAGCGTGCCGGCCAGGAGCACGAGGCCCACGACCGAGAGGGTCAGCGGGATCTCGTAGCTGACCGCCTGTGCCGCCGCCCGCAGCCCGCCCAGCAGCGAGTACTTGTTGAAGCTCGCCCAGCCGGCCATCAGCAGGCCGACGACGTTCATGCCGCCGACGGCGAACAGGTACAGCAGGCCGATGTTCAGGTCCTGCCCGACCAGTCCGGGCCCGAACGGCACGACCAGGAAGGTCATGACCGTGGCCAGGAACACGGTCACCGGGGCGAGCGTGAACACCGGCACGTCGACGCCCGTCGGGGTGAAGTCCTCCTTGGACAGGAACTTGAGGCCGTGGACCACGGACATCAGGGACCCGTACGGCCCGACGCGGTCGGGCCCGATCCGGAGGTTCATCCGGGCGATGACCTTCATCTCCATGTAGATGATCACGAACGCGGCCGGGATCGTGAACAGCAGCACCCCGGTGATCGCCACCACGAACCGGACGATGCCCAGGTTCGAGGCCAGGACGTCCACGACCCACGGCCCGACGAACAGCGCGATCAGGACGGTCGCCACAGGTGCCACGACGAGCACCAGGAACAGCAGCGGGACGAGGACCCTCCCGGTGACCGTGAGGTT
>CAYJOH010000007.1:0-14488 GCA_964371685.1 uncultured Anaerolineaceae bacterium | reverse complement strand
TTGTCGATGCCGCCCATCACGGGATCGAGGGATGCCATCACGGCCATCGTGTCCGCGATCAGGTTGCCCTTCATCAGCAGCCCGACGAGCTGGAGGTTCACGAACGAGGGATCGTGGATCTTCATCCGGAACGGCTGGTCCGTGCCGTCCGAGATCACGTACGTGCCGAACAGCCCGCGCGGCGCCTCGACGGCGGCCCACGCCCGGCCGGGACGCGGCCGGAGCAGGCGCGGCAGCCGGGCCATGACCGGCCCGTCGGGCATGCTGTGGAGGCACTGGTCGATGATCCGGAGGCTCTGCTTGACCTCGTCGAGCCGGAGCAGGTAGCGGTCCAGTGAGTCGCCGCCGCCGCCGTCATGGCCGCGGGTCGGGATGTCGAACTCGAGCTCGGGGTAGACGGAGTACGGGTGCGCACGCCGGATGTCGAACGGCACGCCCGCGGCGCGGATGTTGGGCCCCGTGGTCCCCATCCGGAGGGCCGTCTCGCGGTCCAGCCGGCCGATGCCGCGCATGCGCCGGACGAAGATCTCGTTGTCGTTGAGCAGGTCGATGTTCGCCTGGTTCTGCGCGGTCGCGCGGCTCATCCAGTCGCCCAGGCGGGACATGAACTCGTGGTTCAGGTCGCCGTTCACGCCGCCGATCCGGAAGTAGTTGAACAGCATCCGCTGCCCGGTGATCGCGGCCAGCATCTCCACGATCTCGTCGCGCTCGATGAAGCTGTACAGGATCGGGGTCAGGCCGCCCAGGTCCAGCGCCATCCAGCCCTGGAACAGCGCGTGGCTGGCGACCCGGTTGAGCTCGCCGGTGAGCACCCGGATGTACTCCGCCCGGCGCGGCACCTGGACGTCCAGCAGCTGCTCGAACGCCATCACGGGCGCCCACTCCATGAACAGCGAGCTGATGTACTCGAGCGGGTCGAGCTGGCTGATGATGTGGTGGAAGTCCGAGGTCTCGCACAGCTTCTCGACGCCGCGGTGGAGATAGCCGAGCACCGGGTCCAGGTCCACGACCCGCTCGCCGTCGATCTTGAGCACGACGCGCAGCACCCCGTGCGTGGATGGGTGCTGGGGGCCCATGTTGAGGAACATCTCGCCGTCGCCGAGCGAGTAGAACTCCGCCTCGCGCTCGGTCCGCGGCGGGTACGGCGGGACCGCCTCGAACGCGCCGATCTGGTCGTCGAGCAGCACCCGGGGGTCGTCGGCGGAGGGGTGCTGGTGCGGGGTGGTCGTCGTCATGGCTACGCCTTCACCGTGCGGCGGACCACGGACGGGGTCGCCTGCGTCGGGGTGTGCGTCTGCTCCATGTGGCGGACGCCGCCACCGGGGGACCGGGCCGCGTCGTCCGGCAGGTAGAAGTCCTTGCGCAGCGGGAAGCTCGTGTAGTCGGGCGGCATGTAGATCCGCCGCAGGTCACGGTTGCCCTCGAAGATGATCCCGAACATGTCGTAGGTCTCGCGCTCCATCCACTCCGCGCCCGGCCACAGGCCGGTGAGGGTGGGGATGCGCGGGTCGTCGCGGGGCATGCCGTCCGCGACCACGCGGAGCCAGTCCGGCGTGCCGGCCGACCACAGGTGGTAGACGACCTGCATGTGCGTGCCCGTGTCCACGCCGGCGAGGTCCGCGAGGATCTCGAAGCCAAGCGTCGGGTCGTCGTGGAGCTCGCGCATGACCTCGGGCACGTCCGCGGGACGGATGCGGATCTCGGTCTGGTCGTGGCGCTGGCGCACGGGGCCGGTCAGGCGGTCGCCGAACCGCGCCTCGAGCCGCTTGCGGAGGCTCCGGTCCATGCCTAGACGTCCTCCGGCACGGTGGGACCGACCGTCCGCTCGGGCCACTGGCCGCGGCGCTGCTTGACCAGCTGGCCGAGCTTCATCATCCCGTAGATCAGGCCCTCGGGCCGGGGCGGGCAGCCGGGCACGTACACGTCCACGGGCATCACGCGGTCGATGCCCTCGATCGTGGCGTAGCTGCGCTTGTATCGCCCGCCCGAGCAGGTGCAGTCGCCCATCGCCACGCACCACTTCGGCTCCGGCATCTGCTCCCACAGGCGGACCAGCGGGCCGGCCATCTTGGTGGTCAGCGTCCCGGCGACGATCAGCACGTCCGCCTGGCGGGGCGAGGCGCGGAACGGGAACATGCCCCAGCGGTCCATGTCGTTGCGCGACGTCGCCGCGGACATCATCTCGATCGCGCAGCAGGCGAGGCCGGACAGCAGCGGCCACAGGCTGTTCATGCGGATCAGGTCGAGCACGAGGTCGGCCTTGGTGGGGATGACCTCGAGCGCGCCCCAGCGAGCGTCGTCCCTGATGAGCAGGGGAGAGCCCTCGAGCTCGCGGAGGTGCGTGTGCTCGGTCGGCAGCCCGCCACCGTAGGCCTCGGGACGCGTCGACGCCCACAGCGTGTTGGGGACGACGATCGGCTGGGCGACGTCCCGCGGCGCCGCGGTGACCAGTGCGCTGGGACGCTGGCCGGCCTCGCCGTCCGTCCCGGTGCCGCCTGCCGGCCCGACGCCGGGATCCCGGATCTCGTCCGGGCCGCCGGGGGTCATTTCCACGTGAGCACCCCCTTTCGCCAGGCGTAGGCCAGGCCTACGAGGAGGATGACCACGAACACCAGCATGCTCACGAAGCCGGCCAGGGCCAGGTCGCGGAACACCAGCGCCCACAGGTAGATGAACACCACCTCGATGTCGAAGGCGACGAACATCAGGGCGTAGATGTAGAACGAGATGCCGAACCGGGCGTGCGTGTCGCCGTAGGTGTCGATCCCGGACTCGTACGGGTAGCCCTTGTGACGATCACCCCGGGTGCGGTGGGTGATCAGCCACGAGAGCCCGATCGTCAGGAAGACGAACGAGACGCCCGCGAAGGCGAACCCGACGACGTACCAGATGCCGGTCACGAGATCCTCGGTGTCGAGCGGGGCCGATGGTGATGTGCTCGGCGCCCGTTCGCGGTGAATGATCCTGGGGCGTGCCGCCGCCGCCGCTCGGGGCGGCTCGGCCCCAGCATTCTAGCAGCGGTCGCCGGCGCGGCGCCCCGGCCCGGCGCCACGGCGAACGGGCGAGATCGGGCCTCCGCGAGCCCTCAGGCGCCCGGCGGGGCGAGGCGGCGGAGACCCGGCAGCGCCGTGCCCATCGGCAGCCCGCGGCCGAACACGAGCACTCGGAAGGCACCCATCCCGCGAGTGTCCATCAGGCGCGCCAGGGCGGACCGGAGCGCGAGCGCATCCTCGAGCGAGGCGCCTGGCCGCCGCAGGTAGCTGGCCGCCAGCTCGCCCGACCCGGTCGCCGCCAGGAGCTCGGCCTGGATCGTCTCGCCGACCGCGTGGAGGCCCGCGCGCCCGGCCGCGGCCCGCACCGCGGCGAGGTCCACGGTCGCGGTCAGGTCCTGGCGGCCGACGTGCCGGAACGGATCCCCGCCCACGGCGTGCCGGGCGAAGGCGCGCAGCGTCCCGTCGCGCCGCACCGGGGAGTGGAGGGCGGCCGGCTCCTCCGCGTAGTCCACGAGGACCGCCACGCCCCGGGCGAGGTGACGGGTGGCGTCGGCGAGCCAGCCGTCGAGCGCGAGGCAGACCTCCGTCACCTGGCCGTCCTCGAGGACGACCTCCTCCGCCGCGAGACGGGCGGCGAGGGCCGGCGTGGTGGGCGGCGCCTCCACGAACACGAACCGCCCGTCGTCCATGCCCACCAGGAGCTCGCGCAGGCCGTCCGGCCGCCCGACGACCCGGTGGACCGGGAGCGCGTCGAGGACCTCGTTCGCCACCAGGGCGCCGGTCTCGGCCGCGTCGGGCGGACCAGGGTCCGGGGCGAGGTGCCCAGCCAGCCCGTCGGCGGCGAGGCGCTCGCGGAGGACGCGCAGGCGCACCGCTTCCCGCTCCATCGGACGGTAGCGAACCGCGGCGAGCAGCGGCGAGCCGAGCTCGCGCAGGCCGCCGAGGAGGCCCGCCGCCAGCGCCCCGCCGCCGGCCCCCGGCTCCGTGATCGTGAACGGGTCGGGGCGGCCGAGCGCGTCCCACGCCTGCTCCAGCAGGCGGCCGATCGCGGCGCCGAAGATGGGGTGGGCCTCGGGAGCGGTGAGGAAGTCGCCCGCGCGGCCGGGGGCCGGGGTGGCGCGCCGGTAGTAGCCGTGCCCGGGCTCGTACAGCGCCCGGTCCATGAACCGGGCGAAGGTGATCGGCCCGGCGGTCCGGATCTCCTCCTGCAGCCGCGCGACCAGCGCCTCGTCCTCGCCCGCCGCCTCGGGGTCCGGCAGCGGCTCGCGGCGATAGTCGGGCTCGATGCCGGGCTCGATGCCGGGGTGGTCGTCGCTCACCGGCGTGGATCCGGCACCGTGCCGTCCCCGCCGGCGACGCGGCCGCCCGGCCCCAGCGCGAGGCGCAGCCCCGGACCGACCAGCGAGTGGCCGCCGAGCAGGACCGGGACAGGCGCGCCGGCCGCGGCGGCCGTCAGCGCGCGGAGCCACCGGTCGCGGACGGCGTCCGGGAGCAGGAGGTCGCTCGCGAAGCGGTCCTCCGCCGGGGGCCAGGCGCGCAGGTCGGCGCCGAGGCGGTGGGCGAGCAGGACCCGGGTATCGACCAGCGCCCCGGCCGCGAGCCCGGCGACCAGGCGGCCGAGGGTCGCGGCCCCGTCCCGGTCGAGCAGCTCGCCCAGGAGGCTCCGCGGCGGGCGGCGGTTCGGGCGCCCCAGCGCGGCGCCGGCGGTTGCCGTCCGGAGGCCGCGCTCCTCGACCAGCGCCCGGGTCCGCGACCGGGTGCCGCGCTCCAGCCAGCGCAGGTCCGCAGCGGACATCCGCCCGGCGACCAGCAGCTCCGCCCGTGGGTCGGCGGCCACCCGCCGGAGCGCGGCCAGGCGCGCGCGCACGGGAGCGGCGGTCTCGTCCGCGGGCAGGGGCAGGTGGGGCGCCCCGCGGACGCCCTCGAGCAGCAGCAGGTCCAGCGGCGAGTCCACGTCGATCGCGAGCCGGCGGCGGGCGGCCAGGTCGCGAACCGTGACGCCCGCGGCCTCGGCCAGCCAGCGCGGGAGCGCGTTGTCGGACGGGAGGTCCGGCAGGTCGCGGAGGACCTCGCCCGCCCGGGCGATCGCGATGACGTCGGCGGAGTAGCGGTGGTTGGCGAGGGCCCGCCGCTCCGCGGAGCCGGCCGCCTCGACCAGCGCCCGGCGGTCCGCCGGCGTGGCGAGGGGGATGGCGCCGGCGCCGAGCACGACCAGCCCGTCGGGCCGGAGCTCCCCGACCAGGCGGCGGAGGCGGGCGCCGAATGGGGTATCGTCGGGCGGCTCCCGCCGCACGACCACGGTCGTGGCGCCGGCGGCCGAGAAGCCCTCGCGGTGGTGCTCGGCGAGCGCGATGCGGGCGGCGTCGAGCACGCGCTCGAGCGGGCCCGCGTCGGGCGGGATCTCGGGGGCGAGGACGAGAACGGTGACCGGGGTCATGCGCCCCCGAGTCTACCGACGCGGAGGTGACGGGCCGTGGGCCGGGTGCGGGCGTACATCGGGCTGGGGGCCAACGTGGGCGATGCGGCCGGCACGCTCGCCGCGGCGATCCATGCGCTCGCGGCGCTGCCCGGCGCTCGCCTGCGGCGCGTCTCGCGGCTGTACGCCACGGCGCCGGTGGGGGTCGTCGACCAGCCCGAGTTCCGGAACGCCGTCGTGGCGCTGGACGTGCCCCGCGGCCCGGACGCGGCGACCGGCGCTTCGGCGCTGCTGGTGGCGCTCAAGGGGCTGGAGCGGGCGTTCGGGCGCCGGACGCGCGAGCGCTGGGGCCCGCGCGAGGTGGACCTCGACCTGCTGGTGTTCGGGCGTCACCGGGTCAACGTCGCGCGGCCGCCCGCGGGCCGGAGCGCGGATCCGGCCAAGGCGGCGCTGCCGCTCGTCGTCCCGCACGTCGAGGCGCGGGACCGGCTGTTCGTGCTCTCGCCGCTGGCGGACCTGGCGCCCGGCCTCGTGCCCCCCGGCTGGGGCGAGACCGTGGCAACCGCCGCGGCCCGCCGGCGCACCGTCGAGGGCGACGCCGCCGCCTGCCCGATCGCGTCGTGGGACGGCAGGGCGTGGCGCCCGCCGGGCTGACCGGTCGCGGACCTACAGCCGCACGGCCGGCGGCCGGTCGCGGTCGAACATGTGGACGGTGTCCACGAACCGGACCTGCTTCGTCCGGTAGGCCATCACCAGCGAGTGCGTCCTCGCCCCGCCGCCGAAGAACCGCACGCCCTGGAGCAGCTCGCCCGGCGTCACGCCGGTGGCGGCGAACACGAGGTGCTCGCCCGAGGCGAGGTCCTCCGTGCGGTAGACCTTGTCCTCTTCGGCATGGCCGAGCATCGTCACCGCGCGCTCTCGCTCGTCGGCGTTGCGGAACCGGAAGCGTGCCTGGATCTCGCCGCCCAGGCACCGCAGGGCCGCGGCGGTGATCACGCCCTCGGGCGCGCCGCCGATGCCCATGACCGCGTGGACGCCGGTGCCCTGGACAGCGCAGCTGATCGCCGCCGACAGGTCGCCGTCGCTGATGAGCTTGATCCGGGCACCGGTCGAGCGGACCTCGGCGATCAGGTCCTCGTGGCGCGGCCGGTCCAGGATGATGATCGTGATGTCGCCGACCCGGCGCCGCAGCGCCTCGGCGATCCGGTGGCAGTTCTCGGACGGGCTGACCGTGATGTCCACCGCTCCCGCCGCCACCGGGCCCACGCACAGCTTCTCGAGGTACGTGTCCGGGGCGTTGGTGAGCCCGCCGCGCTCGGATGCCGCGAGCACCGTGATCGCGTTCCCCTGGCCGGTGGCGACGAGGTTCGTCCCCTCCAGCGGGTCGACGGCGATGTCCACCGACTCGACCTCGGCGGCCTCGTGGTGGCCGCGCCCGACCTGCTCGCCGATGTACAGCATCGGCGCCTCGTCGCGCTCCCCCTCGCCGATGACGATCGTGCCCGCGATATCGGCCTCGTCCATGGCGGCGCGCATCGCCTCGACCGCCGCGCGATCCGCCTCGTCGCGCTCGCCACGGCCCATGAACCGTGCGGAGGCGATCGCCGCGGCCTCCGTGACGCGGACCATCTCGAGCGCGAGGAGCTGTTCCATCGGGTCCTCCGGCTGCGGGGTTGGTGGGGGCGCGGCGCCGGGATCGCCCCGGGGTCCGGGTTCTCGCTGGGTGGCGGAAGTCGTTAGTGGCGGAAGTGACGCTTGCCCGTGAACACCATCGCCAGGTGGTGGCGGTCTGCGACCTCGATCGCCATCTCGTCGCGGATCGATCCGCCCGGCTGGATGATCGCGGTGATGCCGGCATTGGCGGCGATCTGGATGCCGTCCGGGAATGGGAAGTAGGCGTCCGAGGCCATGACCGCGAGCTTCGCCCGTGACCCGGCGCGGCGGAGGGCGATCTCCACGGACACGTTGCGGCTCGCCTGGGCGGCCCCGATGCCCACGGTGGCGGCATTGCGGGCGAGCACGATCGCGTTGGAGCGGACGTGACGGGCGGCGCGCCAGGCGAACAGGAGGTCGGTCAGCTCGCCCAGCGTCGGGTGGCGCTTGGTCACGACCTGGAGACGGCCGCGATCGAGGTCCACGGAGTCCAGCGCCTCGACCAGCAGCCCGCCCCCGACCCGCTTGAAGTCCAGGTTCGCGATGCCGTAGTCGCGCATGCCCTCGGTGGGGGACGGCGGCACGGCGAGCAGCTCGAGGCCGGGCTTCGCCTGGAGGATGCCGAGCGCCGCCTGCGAGAACCCGGGCGCCACGACCGCCTCGTAGGAGTTGGCCGCGATCTCGCGCGCGGTCGCGCCGTCGAGCTCCCGGTTGACGCCCACGATCCCGCCGAACGAGGCGACCGGGTCCGTCTCGAGCGCCTTGCGGTACGCCTCGACCAGCTCGTCCGAGGTCGCGAGGCCCACCGGGTCGGTGTGCTTGGTGATCACGACGGTCGGTGTCGTGTAGTCCATGGCGATCCGCCAGGCGGCGTCGATGTCGAGCAGGTTGTTGAACGTGGGCGGCGCGCCGTGGAGCTGGGTGGCGTCCGCGAGCGAGCCCGAGCGGTGCGTCGTCTCGCGGTAGAACGCGGCCCGCTGGTGCGGGTTCTCGCCGTACGGGAGGTCCGCCACCTTCTCGAGCACGAGCGCCAGGCGCTGCGGGTGGACGTTGCCGGCGATCTGGTTGAGGTAGGCCGCGATCTCGGCGTAGTAGGCGGCGACCGTGCTGTACGCGTCGGCGGCCAGCCGGTAGCGGGTGTCCGCGGACACCTGGCCGAGCGTCCCCAGCTCCTCCAGCACCACCGCGTAGCTCTCGGGCCGGCACACGGCCGTCACGCCGGCGGCGTTGCGGGCGGCGGCGCCGAGCAGCGCGGCCCCGCCCACGTCGATCATCTCGATCGCCTCGTCGATGCCGATGTGCTGCCGCCCCACCTCCGGGGCGAACGGCTTGACGTTGACGACGACGAGGTCGATCAGCCCGATGCCGTGCTCGGCGAGCTGCTCCATCTGCTCCGGGACGTCACGGCGGGCGAGGATGCCGGCGTAGATCGCGGGGTGGAAGGTCCGGACCTGGCCCCCGACCAGCGGCGGCACGGCCGTGAGGTCGCTGACCGAGGCGGCCTCGACGCCGTCCGCGGCCAGGTGCTCGCGGGTCCCGTCGGTCGCGTACAGCTCGAATCCCAGCCGGGCGAGCTCGCGTGCGAATCCGGAGATCCCGTCGCGGTTCGCGACCGACAGCAGCGCACGCACCTGCGTTGGTCCTCCCTGCGGGCATCCGTCCGGCGCCCCGTGGGCGACCGGGTCCGGGACGAATCCCCGACCGCTCTCGGGCGGGCGCGTTCAGGCGGCGAGTATAGCGTGGGGGCGTGGCATACTCGGACGGCCCAACCTCCGGCCGGACGGCCCGGCCGCCGTGGAGACGACACGAGTGAAGCTCTTCCCCTGGGAATACCTGTTCGAGTCGTTCAGCAGCGACACCTTTCCGGACCTGTTCGCCCCGCTGTGGATCGCGTCGCTGATCTCGCTGGTAGCCACGGTCGTGTTCTACAACGTCCGCACCCGCCAGCTGCACCGCCACCGGGTGTACCTCGAGATGTACGAGTGGCTCCTGTGGACCGGGGTCATCGTGTTCAGCCTGATGCTCGTGTACACCGTGTTCAAGTTCGACTGGATCATCGTGCTGTCCACGCTGGTGATCGGCCTCGGGTTCATGATCTGGGTGCGCTTCGTGCGGTTCCCGCCGTACTTCCGGGCCTACGAGCGCCAGCTCGCCAAGCAGCGCTACTACTCGCGCGAGCGGTTCGCCAAGCCCGAGTCCACGATCCGCACCAAGTCCTCGCGCCGCCGCCGGCGCCGCTGACGGGGACATCGCCGTGCCGATCGAGGTCCGGCGGTTCGGGGTCGGGCACCGGCGGCCGGACGGGCCGCCCGGCACGGTCGGCATCGAGGGCCAGGTCATCCACAGCGGGGGCACCGGGATCATCGCGGAGCTGGCGTTCGGCCGGCGGGCGCGGATCATCCCCCACTCGAACCCCAACACGAGCTACTTCATCGTGATCGAGGGCGGCGGCTGGGTCGGCGTGGGCGAGGAGCGGACCCGGGTGACCGCCGGGGAGGCGGTCGTGTGGCCGCCCGACGTGCTCCACGGGGCCTGGACCGAGGGCTCGCCGATGCGCGCGATCGTGGTGGAGCTGGCGGAGCCGCCGCTCCAGCTCACGGGCGTGGTGGAAGGCCGCGCGCGCGAGATCGCCGCCGCGGCGGGTGCGGCCGGTGCGGCAGTGCGGGCAGCGCCCGGCCCGGAGACGAGTGCCGGGGTTGTGCCGGGGCCGGGGGGGAGCGCAGGCGCGGAGTCGACCGCCGGGCCCGGGTACGGCACGCGACCCGTCGCGCGCGGTGAGGGCCGGCTGGCGCCGCGGCCCGTGGACACCTCGCGTCGGGGCGAGGACCCAAAGGCGGAGCAGGGCGAGCCGCTCTAGGCGCGCCCCTCCCGACACGCCGCCGTTCGCGACGGGTTCGGCCTTCTGCGCCGCCCGGGCCGCCTGCCCAACAGGCCTCCCGATGGAGATCCCATCCTCGCGCCTGCCTGGCAGGCGGAACCGCGACGGTCGGGCCCCATCACGCAACGTCCTGCCCAATGGGCAGGCAGGATCGCGAGGGGCTCCATCAGTACGCCTGCCCAGCAGGCACGGCTCTCGGGCGACAGGGTCACGCGTCGACCCGCGCGGACCCGGACCGTTACTCTTCCGGGGGCAGGAGCAGGCCGAGCGTGACGGGGCCACAGGCCCGGAAGCCGGGCCCGCCCTCGCCGCCGCCCATCGACACCAGGTCGCCCTCGCGGGCGACGGTCGTGAACACGCGGGTCAGCGTGAGCCTGCCGTCCTCATCGCCCACCACCCCATATCCGAACGGCCACTCGACGCGCGTGACGCCGCCGCCCGGGACCGCGGCGACCGCGAGCGTGCCGTCCAGCTCGACGAGCGTGCCCTGGAGGAGGGCCGTCGGGCAGCCGAACGGCCCCGCCGTGGCGAGCGCGACGGCCAGGGCCAGCGTGCCACCCGCGACGGCGATCACCCCCAGGACCGCGATGATCTTCCGCATGCGTCACCCCGCGGCATTGTGCGCCCTCGCTACCGGTCGGCATCGCCCAGCCAGGCCCCCAGCCCGCCCAGCACCCGGGCCGTCATCCCCCACACGACGAGGCCCTCGATCGGGTACGCCGCATAACGGACCTGCCAGCCGCGGATCTCTCGTTCGACGTGGAGCAGCTCGGCGTCCGGCAGGAAGGCCCGGACCGGCGGCTCCAGGATCGCCGCCACCTCGGACGGCTGTGGGGCCATCGCCGGGCGCGCCGGCGCAACGGCGACGACCGGGGTCACGGTGTAGTTGCTGACCGGGATCCACAGCACGGGCAGCGTGCCGAGGACGCTCACCCCGGCCGCCTCGGCGTCCAGCCCCACCTCCTCGGCGGCCTCGCGCAGGGCGGTGGCCACGAGGTCCGGGTCCTCGGGCTCGGCGCGACCCCCGGGGAACGACACCTCGCCCGAGTGGTGCCCGCCGCGGTCCGCCCGCTCGGTGAGGACGACGCGCGCCTCACCGTCCTCGTCCGGGAACAGCAGCACGAGGACGGCCGCGGGCCGGCTCGACGAATCCGCCGCGTCCCAGCGCGGCCTGGGCCGCGGGCCGCCGGTCTCGGCGAGGACGGGCATCAGCGCCGCAGGCCCCTCGGGCAGGGTCCCGGGCAGCGGGGTCAGCCGCCGGACGACCTCGTCGAGGCGCACGGCGTGCCTAGTTCACTAGCCCGCCGTCGTCGTCCGTCCCCTTCCGCTCCTCGAGCGGCGGGAGGTCGAACGCCGACCGCCGACGACCCGCACGGGCCCCCGCCGCGGTCGCCTCGTTGGCGCCGGCGGACGACCGCACGTCGCGCTCCCCGGCCTCCGTCACCACCGTGCTCGACTCGCTCGAGAACACGAGCGTGCCGGTCACGGGGTCGGCGTCGGCCGTGACGGTGTCGCCGGCCTTGAAGGTGCCGGACAGCAGCGCTCGCGCGAACGGGTTCTCCACCAGCCGCTGGATCGTCCGCTTGAGCGGCCGCGCCCCGAAGGCCGGGTCCGTGCCCTCGCGCACGATCAGCTGCCGGGCCGCGGGCGTGAGCTCCAGCACGAGGTCCGTGGCGGCGATCCGGCGCTGGAGGTCGGCCAGCTGGAGGTCCGAGATCGCGACCAGCTCCGCGTCGGTGAGGGCGTGGAACACGATCACCTCGTCGATCCGGTTGAGGAACTCGGGTCGGAACTGCAGCCGGAGCTGGTCGGTGACCTGGCGCTTCATCGACTCGTAGGCCTCGCCGTCGGGCCGGCCGGCGAAGCCCTGGATCTGGGAGCTGCCCACGTTGCTGGTCATGATGACGATGGTGTTCTTGAAGTCCACCGTCCGGCCCTGCGAGTCGGTCAGGCGGCCGTCCTCGAGGACCTGGAGCAGCACGTTGAACACGTCGGGGTGCGCCTTCTCGATCTCGTCCAGCAGCACGACCTGGTACGGCCGGCGGCGGACGGCCTCGGTGAGCTGACCGCCCTCCTCGTAGCCCACGTAGCCCGGAGGCGCGCCGACCAGCCGCGAGACCGCGAACTTCTCCATGTACTCGCTCATGTCGATCCGGACCATCGCCTGCTCGTCATCGAACATGAACTGCGCCAGTGCCCGGGCGAGCTCGGTCTTGCCCACGCCGGTCGGCCCCAGGAACAGGAACGAGCCGATCGGCCGCCGCGGGTCCTTGAGCCCGGCACGGGCGCGGCGAACCGCGTCGGACACCGCGGCGATGGCCTCATCCTGCCCGATGACCCGCTGGTGAAGCCGCTCCTCCATGTGGACCAGCTTCTCCAGCTCGCCCTCCATGAGGCGGCTGACCGGGATACCGGTCCAGGCCGCGACGATGTCCGCGACGTCGTCCGCGGTGACCTCCTCCTTGAGCAGCGAGCCCGGGCCCTGGAGCGCGGCCAGCGCCGCCTCCTGGCCCTTCATCCGCTCCGCCAGCTCGGCGGCCTTGCCGTACTTGAGCTCGGCGGCGCGGCCATAGTCGGCCTCGCGCTCCGCCTGCTCGACGCGGACCTGGAGCTGCTCCTGCTCGGCCTTGGTGGCGCGCAGGGCGGCGATCGCCGCCTTCTCGGCCTCCCATCGCTGCTTCATCGCCCCAGCCTGCTCCGCGATCTCGGCCAGCTCCTTCTCCAGCGCCTCGAGCCGCGCCCTGGAGGCGTCGTCGGTCTCCTTGCGCAGCGCCTCGCGCTCGATCTCCAGCTGGATCCGCCGCCGCTCGAGCTCGTCCAGCTCGATCGGCATGGAGTCGATCTCCATGCGCAGCCGCGAGGCCGCCTCGTCCACGAGGTCGATCGCCTTGTCGGGCAGGAACCGCTCGGTGATGTAGCGGTTGGACAACGTGGCCGCGGCGACCAGGGCCGAATCCGTGATCCGGACGCCGTGGTGCACCTCGTAGCGCTCGCGGAGGCCGCGCAGGATCGAGATCGTCTCCTCGACGGTCGGCTGGTCCACGACCACCGGCTGGAAGCGCCGCTCCAGCGCCGCGTCCTTCTCGATGTGCTTGCGGTACTCATCGAGGGTGGTGGCGCCGATCGTGTGCAGCTCGCCGCGCGCCAGCATCGGCTTGAGCAGGTTGGACGCGTCCATCGCGCCCTCGGCCGCGCCCGCCCCGACGACCGTGTGCAGCTCGTCGATGAACAGGATCACGCGGCCCTCGGAGTCCTTGATCTCCTTGAGGACGGCCTTGAGGCGCTCCTCGAACTCGCCGCGGAACTTGGAGCCGGCGATGATCGCGCCCAGGTCGAGCGCGATGACGCGCTTGTCCTTGAGCGTCTCGGGGACGTCGCCCCGGACGATCCGCTGGGCGAGGCCCTCCGCGATCGCGGTCTTGCCCACGCCCGGCTCCCCGATCAGGACCGGGTTGTTCTTGGTCCGCCGGCTGAGCACCTGGATGACGCGACGGATCTCCTCGTCGCGCCCGATGACCGGGTCCAGCTTGCCGGCGCGCGCCTCCGCCGTGAGGTCGCGCCCGTACTTCTCGAGCGCCTGGTACGTGCTCTCGGGGTTCGGGTTGGTCACCCGCTGCCCGCCGCGCACCGTCTGGAGGGCGCCCAGGATCGCCTCGCGGCCCGCCCCGTGGCGCTCCAGCAGCCCCTGCCCCTCGCCGCCGGCCTCGGCTGCCCCCAGCAGCAGGTGCTCGGTGGAGGTGTACTCGTCGCCCAGGCGACGGGCCTCTTCCTGCGCCCGGTCGACCACTCGCTTCGCGCGCGCGTCGAGCGTGAGCGAGCCGCCGGAGATGTGCGCGCGGCGTGCGAGGAGCGCGGCGAGCTCGCCCCGGAACGCGGCCAGGTCCACGCCCAGCCGGCGGAGCGTCTCGGCGGGGATGCCGTCGTCCGGCTCGACGAGGGCGGCCAGCAGGTGCTCCGCGTCCAGCACGGGGCTCTGCATCCGCTCGGCGAGCTGCTGGGCGGTGACGATGGCCTCCTGGGCCTTCTCGGTGAAGCGGTCGAGCTGCATGGTTCGTGTCTCGGTCAGGATGCGGTTCGGGTGATCAGGTGGTGGCCCGGGGGTCGGGCTGGTCGACGAGGTCCAGGAACGCCTTCGCCGCGTCCCTCGCCCCGTCGGGCATCGTCGTCGGGAGGACGACCCGGACCTTCACGTAGAGGTCTCCGGTGCCCTCGCCCTTCATCCTCGGCATCCCCTGGCCGGTGAGGCGGAACGTCTTGCCGCTCTGCGTCCCCGACGGGATCGTCAGCAGGATGCGGCCCTTCAGGGTCGCCACCGGCACCTCCGCACCGAGCAGCGCCTCGCGCAGCGTGACCGGGAGCTCGCGCTCGAGGTCCGCGCCCCGGCGCGTGTACACGTCGTGCGGGCGGACGCGCACGGCCACGACCACGTCGCGACCGTTGGGTCCCTTCCCGCTGAGCCGGACCCGGCTCCCGGTGTCGACGCCGCGGGGGATCGCCACCTCGTAGCGCTTGCCCTGGACCTCGACCAGGCGCTGGGTGCCGTGGAAG
>CAYJOH010000006.1:6280-18832 GCA_964371685.1 uncultured Anaerolineaceae bacterium | reverse complement strand
ACCAGTTGGGGTCCACGTGGCGCCGGTTCTGCCACTCGGCGCCCACGACGTCCGCGCCGGCGGTGATCGCGAGCGCGGCGAGCTCGCCGAGGCTGTCCTCGGCGGTCCAGCCCGGGTCGTCGCCGGTATCGACGGCGACCAGGAACGCCTTCTCGACGGGCGGCGCGAGGTCGATGGGTCCGGTGCTGCGGGGCATGCCGGACAGGATACCGGCTCGCCTCGCCACACCCGTGCCACGCGCGCGTGTTCGTCCACGCGCCGCCCGTCAGACGCCCGCGTGATCGAGGAACCCGCCCAGCGCGACGAGCGCGGCGGGCGTCGGGTCGGCGGTGGCGTCGACGACTGCCAGCGTCGGCTCGCGACGGAACCAGGTCCGCTGGCGCTTCGCGAAGGCGACGTTGCGCTGCGCGTCGAGGTCGATGGCGGCCTCCAGCGTGAGGTCACCGTCGAGGACCGCCCAGCTCTCGCGGTAGCCGATGGCCGTGAAGCACGGCAGCGTGGGGTCGAAGCGTTCCCGCATGGCGCGCGCCTCCTCGACGAGCCCCGCCTCGAACTGGGCGCGGGCGCGGGTCGCGATCCGCTCGCGGTGCACGGCGGGCTCCACGACGAGCTGGAGCCCGAGCACCGGGGCGGGGTACCCGAGCGGCCGCGGCAGCGGCGCGTCGCCCCGGAGGGTGGCGATCTCGAGGGCCCGCACGACTCGCCGCGGGTTGCGCAGGTCCGTGCCGCCGGCGAGGGTTGGCGCGGCGGCCGCCAGGCGCGCGGCCAGCGCCCCGACGCCGTCGCGCGCGAGGTCAGCCTCGATCGACGCCCGGACGGCCGCGTCCGAGGGCAGCGCGTCGGTGTCGATCCCCGTGGCGACGGCGCGCAGCCAGAACCCGGTGCCGCCGGCGAGGATCCCGATCCCGCCCCTGGCCCCCAGCGCGGCGAGCGCCTCGAGGGCATGGGCACGGAACTCGGCGACGGAGTACGGCTGGTCGGGGTCGACGAGGTCGAGGCCGTGGTGGACGACGCGGGCCCGCTCGTCGGCGGTCGCCTTCGCCGTCCCGATGTCGAGGCCGCGGTACACCTGCCGCGAGTCGGCCGACACGACCTCCGCCGCCACGCCGTGCGCCGCCAGCCACTCGGCGAGCGCGATCGCGAGCCCGGTCTTGCCGGTGGCCGTGGGCCCGCCGATGACCAGGAGCGGGGCGAGTCTCAGGCCACGACTCCCCGGAGCGCGTAGGGACCGGCATGCTCCACCCGGACGTTGACGAGCCGGCCAACGAGCGCCGGGGCGCCCGCCAGGTGCACCAGCTTGTTCTCGCGACACCGGCCGGCGAGGTGCGCGACGCCCGCCGGGAGGTGCGCGAACGCGTCGCGCGACTCCGCGATCCCCGCGGCCTCCTCGTCGTCGTGGTCGTGGGCCCGCGGGGGGACGATCGTGTCCACGAGGACCTCCGTCGTCCGGCCCAGCCAGGCCCGGTTGCGCTCCAGCCCGATCCGCTCCTGGACCGCCAGCAGCGCCACCAGCCGCCGCCGCTTCTCGGCCGGCGGGACGTCGTCCGCGAGTCGGGTCGCGGGGGTCCCCGGGCGCTCGCTGTAGGCCGCGGCGAACACCTGGTCGAAGCGCACGGCCTCGAGCAGCCGGATGGTGGCCTCGTACTCGGCCTCGGTCTCGCCGCAGAACCCGACGATGACGTCCGTGGACAGGGCGATCCCCGGCACGCCGTCGCGGATCCGCCCGAGGCGCTCGAGGTAGTGCTCGATCGTGTACTGGCGGCCCATCCGGCGGAGCATCGTGTCGCTGCCGGACTGGACCGGCAGGTGGAGCGCCTGGCACACCGACGGGCAGGCGGCCATGGCCTCGACCAGGCGGTCCGAGAGATCCCACGGGTGCGAGGTCACGAACCGCAGCCGCGGGATCGCCGGGGCGCCGTCCGTCGTCCGCAGGGCGTCGATCGCCCGGATCAGCTCGGCGAGGTCCGGGCGTGCCTCGCGGTCCTGCCGGCGGCCCATCGTGCGCGCCGTGCGCACGTGCGCGAACCGCGGTTCCGGCGCCAGGTCGTGGCCGTAGCTGTTGACGTTCTGGCCGAGCAGCGTGACCTCGCGGTACCCGGCCGCGGCCAGCGCCCTCGCCTCGTCCACGATCTCGTCGAACGGTCGGCTCCGCTCCGGGCCGCGACTGAACGGGACGATGCAGTAGGTGCACGTCTTGTCGCAGCCGTAGATGATCGGCAGCCAGGCGCTGATCGCCGAGCCGCGGCTGACCGCGCCGCCCGCGATCGCGTCGGCACGCGCCCGCACGAGGTGCGTGGCGTCGGACACCGGGGCGCCCTTCACGAGCGTCGTGGCCGCGGTGGTCGCGGTCGCCCCCACCGGTGCCTGCGCGGACGCCCGGCCGAGGCGGTCCCCCAGCTCGGGCTCCTCGTCCGGGCGCAGGAACAGGTCCACCGCCGGGTACCGGCGGGCCAGGCCCGCCCGGTTCGACTCCCGGACCGAGCAGCCGGTCATCACCACCCGCAGCCCCGGGTGTGCGGCCTTGAGCCGGTTGAGCTGCCCCTGCCGGCCGATGACCTTCGCCTCGGCCGCCTCGCGGATCGCGCAGGTGTTGATGACCACCAGGTCCGCGGCCTCCATCGACGCCGCCTCGGCGCAGCCCGCGGTCAGCAGGCGCCCGGCCATCTCCTCGCTGTCGCTCTTGTTCATCTGGCAGCGCTGGGACCACACGAAGAACCACGGCAGCGAGCGCGCCTCCGGCCGGAACTCGGCCAGCCGGTCGTCGCGGGGCAGGAGCGGCTCGCGCGGGCCAGCGGGGCCGGCGACCGGCGGCGCGAGCTCGAGCATCGGGAGCCGGCGGGACGTCGTCATGACAGGCAGATGGTACGGCCTGCCGTCGTCACGACGGCCGCGGCCACTCCCGCGACCCGGTACGCTTCCCCGCCATGGACCTGCTGACCGACCCCAACGCCTGGATCGCCCTGCTCACCCTGACGGTCCTCGAGATCGTCCTCGGCATCGACAACGTCGTGTTCATCTCGGTGCTCGTGCAGCGGCTGCCGGCCGCGGCCCGCGACCGCGCCCGGACGATCGGGCTCGGGCTGGCCATGGGGATGCGCATCCTGCTGCTGCTGACGATCTCCTGGATCGTGGGCCTCACCGAGCCGCTGTTCACGATCGGCGACCACCCGGTCTCGGTCCGCGACGCCATCCTGTTCGGCGGCGGCCTGTTCCTGATCTGGAAGGCGACCACCGAGATCCACGAGGCGCTCGAGGGCGCCGAGGGCCACGCCGTCACCGGGGCCGCGGGCGCGACGATGGCCGGCGTCCTGTTCCAGATCGTGCTGCTGGATATCGTGTTCTCGCTGGACTCGGTGCTCACCGCGGTCGGCATGGTGGACGACATCCCGGTGATGATCGCGGCGGTCGTGATCGCGGTCGGGGTGATGCTGTTCGCGTCCGGGCCGATCTCGCGCTTCGTGCACGAGCACCCCACGGTCAAGATGCTCGCCCTCTCGTTCCTGCTGCTGATCGGCGTGACGCTGATCGCGGACGGCGCGGGGCTGCATGTCCCGAAGGGCTACATCTACGCGGCGATGGGCTTCTCGGTGTTCGTGGAGTTCCTCAACCTGACGGCCCGTCGGCGTCGCGTGGGGAAGGCCGTCGACCTGCACCCGACGTTCGTCAAGGACGACCCGGGCATCGCGTCCGGCTGATCGCCGCCCGGAGGCCCTCGACGAGCGGCGCCGGCATCACGAGCTCCGCGTGCGACGCCGCGTACGGGCCGGTGTCGCCGTGGTGGTCGGTCCCGCCCGTCTCCACGAGGCCGAGCTCGCGGGCCACCGCGGCGACGGCGGTCCGGGTCTCCTCGTCGAACGAGCGATGGTGGGTCTCGAGGCCGTCGAGCCCCTCCGCCATCAGGTCGCGGAGCAACCCGACGCGCTGGGGCGCCTCGTAGAAGTGCGCCAGCGAGGCGATCCCGCCGGCGGCCCGGATCGCCCGGATCGCGTCCACGGGCGCCATCCCCGTCCGGGGCACGTAGCCCGGGCGCCCGTGTCCCACGAACCGCTCGAACGCGTCCTCCACCGTGTCCGCGAACCCGGCCTCGACGAGGGCGCGCGCGATCGTCGGCCGCCCGACCGCGTCGTCCGCGGCGAGGTCCACCCCCGCGACCTGCGCGTCCACGGGCCGTCCGATCTCGCGCAGCCGCTGCACCATGGCCAGGAACCGCGCCCGCCGCGCGCCGCGCTGGGCGGCGAGCAGGGCCTCGAACGCCTCGTCGGCCGGGTCCACGCCGATCCCGAGGACGTGGAGCTCGCCCTCCGCGAGCGCAAGGCCCTGGCCGCGCGTGACGGCGTTGATCTCGACCGCCGGCACGAGGTGCAGGCCGGGTGGCAGCGGCGCCGCCCCGGGCGCCGTGAGCTCGCGGTAGGCGGCGAGGTTGTCGTGGTCCGCGATCGCGAACAGCCGCACGCCCGCGTCGAACGCCTGGCGCACGAGCTCGCTCGGCTCGAGGACGCCGTCGGAGCGGGTCGTGTGCGCGTGGACGTCCGCGGTCGCGGTCCCCGGCACCCACGGCGCGTCGGCCGCCCGCGGCTGGTGACGCATCGTCATCGGCCAACCTCCGCGCTCCACTGGCACCCGCCCTCCGAGGGCCGAGGCGACGCTCCGCGAGCCATCGGCCGGAGGATTAGACGTCGACGAGGCGCTGCAGCCGCTCCACCTGGAGGGCGCGCCCGGTGGCCGGGTCCACGTCGATCTGGCAGGCGTTGAGCACGACCGGGCCGTCGCCGACCTCGAACCGCGTGGGCAGCGCGTTGATGAACCGGGGCAGGACGGTCCTGGGGTCGAAGCCGATGACGCTCCACAGCGGGCCGGTCATGCCGAGGTCCGACTGATAGGCGGTTCCCCGGGGCAGGATCCGCTCGTCGCCGGTGACCACGTGCGTGTGCGTGCCGACCACCGCCGACACGCGCCCGTCGAGGTACAGCCCGAGCGCGTTCTTCTCGGACGTGATCTCGCAGTGGAAGTCCACCAGGCGGATCGGCGGCAGCGGCTCCGACGCCTCGTCCAGCAGCCGGTCCGCGTCCGTGAACGGGTTGTCGATCGGCTGCATGTAGGTGCGGCCCTGGAGGTTGACCACCGCCAGCTCGCTGCCGTCCAGGGCGTGGTACGTGCCCCAGCCGCGTCCCGGCACGTCGTGGGTGCCGTAGTTGAGCGGCCGCAGGACGCGATCCGACTCGTCGAGGAACGGGTAGATCTCGCGCTTGTCCCAGATGTGGTTGCCCGAGGTCACGACGTCCACGCCCGCCGCGAACAGGGCCTCGCAGGTGGACACGGTGAGGCCCATCCCGCCCGCGAGGTTCTCGCCGTTGGCGGTGACGAAGTCGATCCCGCGCTCGTCGCGGATGCCCGGCAGCGTCCGCTCGATGGCGACCCGGCCGGGCTTGCCGATGACGTCCCCGATCATCAGGATCCGGCAGGCGCCCGGCGGCCGCGGCGCGTTGCCGTTGGGCGGGTTGCCGAGGCCCGCCCGCTCGCTGCGGGCGCTCACGGGTGGCCGGCCCCTACTTCGCGTACTCGACGGCGCGCGTCTCGCGGATCACCGTCACCTTGATCTGGCCCGGGTACGTGAGGCTGTCCTCGATCTTCTTGACGATGTCGCGGGCGAGGCGGCTCGCGGACAGGTCGTCGATCTCCTCGGGCCGGACGAGGATCCGGACCTCCCGGCCCGCCTGGACGGCGAACGAGCGCTCCACGCCGGTGAAGCTCTCCGCGATCGCCTGGAGGTCCTCGAGCCGCTTGACGTAGGTCTCCATCGTCTCGCCACGGGCGCCCGGCCGCGACGCGGAGATCGCGTCGGCCACCTGGACGATCGGGGCCTCGATGCAGGCGTACTCGACCTCCTGGTGGTGGGCCGCGATCCCGTTGACCACCTTGAACGGCATGTTGTGCTTCTGGGCGATCTGGGCGCCGATCGCCGCGTGCGGCCCCTCGACCTCGTGGTCGACCGCCTTGCCGATGTCGTGCAGCAGGCCGCCGATCTTGGCCGCCTGGACGTCGGCGCCCAGCTCGGCGGCGATGATCGCCGCGAGGTGGCTCGTCTCGACGCAGTGGACGAGGACGTTCTGGCCGTAGCTCGTGCGGTACTTGAGCCGGCCCAGCAGCTTGATCATCTCCGGCGGCAGGCCGGGGACGCCGGCATCGTAGGCCGCCTGCTCACCCGCCTGGCGGATGACCAGCTCCACCTCGGCCTTGGCCTTGTTGACGACCTCCTCGATCCGGCCCGGGTGGATCCGGCCGTCGGCGATCAGCTTGGTCAGGGCGAGGCGCGCGGTCTCCCGGCGGACGGGGTCGAAGCCCGACAGGACGACGGTCTCGGGCGTGTCGTCGATGATCAGGTCGATGCCCGTGGCCTGCTCCAGGGCGCGGATGTTGCGCCCCTCGCGACCGATGATCCGGCCCTTCATCTCGTCGCTCGGCAGGTGGACGACCGTGACCGTGTGTTCCGCGGTGTGGTCCGCGGCCACGCGCTGCATCGCGGTGACGATGACCTCGCGGGCCTTCTCCTGGGCCTCCTCGCGGGCGCGCCGCTCGATCGAGCGGGCGAGCTTGACGCCGTCGTGCTCCGCCTCGTCGCGGATCGCGTCGAGGAGCATCGCCTTGGCGTCCTCGGCGGACAGGCCGGACACGCGCTCGAGAGCCACCACGCGTTCCTGGCTCAGGCGGGTCAGCTCCTCGCGCTCGCGCTCGAGGTCCCGCTCCCGGTCGTTGATCTTGCGGCTCTTCTCCTCGAGCAGGTCGGCCCGCTGGTCCAGCTGCTCGTCGCGCGAGATGAGACGACGCTCCAGCGACTGGATCTCGGCCCGCTTGGCGCGCGCCTCCTCCTCCGCCTCGCGCTGGAGGCGCAGCTTCTCGTCCTTCGCCTCGAGGATCATGTCCTTCTGCTGGGCACGCGCCTCCGCCACGATGCGCGCGGACTTGTCCTGGGCGGACTTGAGGGACTGGCTGGCCAAGGTTCCGCGAACGACGAAACCCAGGGCCACGCCGACGGCAGCGGCGATCACGGCCGCGCCTGCGACGACGAGTGCGTCCATGTTCGGTTCATCCTCCCCTCCGGCCGGGCTCGTGGGCCGGAGGCGTTGTCGAATCGGGTTCGGGCTACGCGCGCCCCGGGGTCGCTTGGGCTGTGGGATCCGTGGGCCAGAAGCTCCCCCGGATCACCGTCGGGTTGCGCGGCTCGCCCGGCCGGCGGCCATGAGGTCCGCCTGCCGGTATTCCGCGTAGCCTACATCGTCGCCCCGGAACCGGCTCCCACCCGCCCGCAACCGGCGCCGGCGGACGGGGTGCAGGGACAGGTGGCCCGTGGACGGCCCCCGCCGATCCCGTCTCGCGGGCCGTCCTGCCCGCCCGCGGAGGGCCGAATGGTGGCGAACGGTGTCGGCGGCGGGCGCTAGATTCACCTGTACCGCCCAGGGGACACGCCCGTGCCGCAGCCCGACCATCCCGCCGCCGTCCAGCCGCCCGAGCCGGTGACGACCCGCGTGGCGTCCCCGGTGGCGCCCGTCCTGTCCCGGGCCGCCCTCGCGACCCCGGAACCGCTGGTCCGGGCCTTCGCCCGGCGCGTCCAGCAGGAGGGCGCCCTGGACCTGACCCAGGGCGACTACAAGAACGCCGACTTCGCCCCCCACCCCGAGGTCGTGCGGGCCGCCCAGCGGATCACGCGCAACACGGTCCACAGCTACGGGTCGCCGGTGGGCCGGATGGACCTCCGGGGCGAGGTCGTCGAGTTCGTCAACCGCGACGGCCTGCTCGACTACCCATCCTCCGACGTCCGCTTCCTGCCCGACGAGGTCGTGTTCACCCCCGGCACGCGGTCCGGCCTGGCGATGGTGCTCGAGGTGCTGGGCGCCGACGGCACGGGCGTCGTCGTGCCGCGGCCCAGCTGGGAGTACGACTGGTTCGTGGAGCGGGCCGGCAAGCACGTCGTGGAGCTGCCCACGCGACCGCCCGAGTTCCTCCCCGACCCGGACGAGCTGGACCGCCTGCTGTCGCGTGGCGGCATCTCCAGCGTGATCGTCAACAACCCGCACAACCCCACCGGCCGGGTGTACCCGCGCGACCTCGTGGAGGCGCTGGTCGCCGTCGCCGTGCGGCACGGGGTGTACGTCCTGTACGACTCCGTGTACCAGCGGCTCGACTACGTGGGGTCGTTCGTCAATCCCGCCTTCGCCGACCCCGAGTGGCGCAACTGGGTCGTCACGCTGTCCGGCCTCTCGAAGATGGACATGTTCGGGGCCTCGACCGGGGCGCGTGCGTGCTGGGTCGTCCTGTCGGACCAGATCCGCGAGGGCGGGGTGCGCGCCCGGGAGGTCCTGGCGAACCTCTCGGCCTGGCTGGTCGCCACGCCGTCCACGCTCGCGCAGGACTGGGCGCTGGCCGCGCTCCAGAGCCCCCTCGCGGCGCTCCGGCGGCCGTCGCCGTACATGCGGGCGCGGCGCGACTACATGATCGAGGCGGCCGACGGTCTCGCCCACCTCGGGGTGGAGCGCACGGACTTCGGGGGCACCTTCTACTCGCCGCTCGCGTTCCCGGGGCTCGTCGGCGAGTCGTTCCAGCGGCTGCGCAACGGCGTCCGGGAACGCGCCGTGGTGCGCGACTCCGTGGACGCGTTCGACCTGCTGCTGGCCGGGGGTGTGGGCGGCATCCCGTTCGCGGCGTTCGCCGGGACCCACGCCGCGGCGTTCGGCACCTGGCAGCGGCTGTCCTACGGCTCGCGGGACGTCAGCGAGCTGGCGGTGTTCATCGACCGCGTCCGGGCCTGCCTCGAGCGCAAGGGCCGCGAGGGCACGGGCGTCGGGATCCGCTCCCGTTCGGCGACGCCGTCGATCGAGGACGTGGTCTGGGACAGCACCTGCACCGCGGACGGCTATCCCGCGCTCGATGACCTCGACCCGGCCGCGTTCGCCGCCGCGCGGGGTGCGATCGAGCGGAGCCCGGGCGAGGCGTCGCGGCGGATCACGGGCACCAAGCACCCCGACTCCACGACCCACCGCGCCGAGCAGCTCGCCCGCGCGATCGCGTCCGTCCCGGACGGCGCCCCCCACCGGGCCGAGGCCGCCCTGACCCACCTCGAGTGGCACCCGCTGGTCGAGGCGCGCCCGGAGTACGAGGAGTCCGTGGCGGACCTGCTCGGGCTGTGCACCGAGGTCCTGCTCGACTACGAGGGCCGCCAGATCAGCCCCGACTGGCTCGACGTGCCGGAGAAGGTCGTGCTGGCGCTCCTGCGCCACGGCGTCGTCCCGGGCGAGGACCGGCACCTCCTGTTCCGCGTCCCGAACCCGTGGCTGGAGCAGGACGAGGAGAAGATCTCCCGGATCCTCGCCGCCGTGGCGCGCACCAACCTGCTGTTCCTGCTCGCCTGCGAGCGACTGGGCGTCACGCCGGCCCAGAACGCGATCTACGAGATCACGATCCCCCAGGTCAACTCGCTCGCGGACCTGGGCGCGGTGGTCAAGGTGGGCACGCTCTACCACCAGGCGATGGAGGGGCTGTTCGAGGGCGCGCCGGACCGCGTCGATGCATTCCTCTCGGCGCGCATCCCGCCGGCCCGGCGCGGTGAGCTCATGGCGCGGGCGGCGCGGGTCCGCCTCGTCCCCCTGGTGGAGAACGTGGGGGCCCTGGCGCACCTGCCCGACCTGCTCGAGGCGTTCTACCGCGAGCTGGAGCGGGGCCGCGGCCTCGCCGACCGCCCCACGCCGGGCTCGTTCGCCACCCGGTTCGACCGCGGCGAGGCGCTGGTGCGCGTGTTCCTCGCCATGTCCGACACGGCCGAGCAGAGCGGCAAGATCGCGACCGACGCCGCCTACACGCTCGCCATCGCCGCCCGCGCCGAAGCCGAGCGGCGCCTCGCCCGGCTGGCCGCCGAGGCGGGCGAGCCGGCGCCGCGGGTCACGTTCCTGGTCGGCGCCGGGCGGGCCGGGTTCCGGGGCGGCTTCGACCCCGAGCACGAGGGCGTCATCGCGCAGCTCGCCCGTGCGGACGGCGTCACGGTCCAGGGGATCCGCGCCGACGCCCCCGAGGAGGCCCGTCGGCTGGCGGCGCGGTTCCGCGTGGTCGCCGCCCAGGCGGCCCGGGCGCCGGCGGTGGGGCATACGGAGCGCGAGTCGCTCCGGCGGCTGCTGGAGGCGGGCGTCGCGGCGCACACCCAGACGCTGCTCCGGATCGCGCCCCTGGTCGCGCCGTTCAGCGGGCTGGTGCCCCAGACCCGGGTGCGCATCCGCGCGACCGGCTCGGTGAACTACGGCCGCTCGATCCCCGAGTACCCCGAGGAGTGGGGCGGTGGCTCGCAGCTGCCGGACAAGCGCGACTTGCGCGACGCGTGGCCGGAGGGGGTGACGCTGCCGCGGGCCATCAACTACAACCTGGGCTGCACGACGCTCGGGCTGCCCGCGGTGGTGAGCGACCTCGCCGCGCTCGACAAGCGCGCCGCGGTGCTGCTCGACCGCCACGTGCCGGGGTACCGCGAGATCATCTCCAGCGAGCTCCCGTGCTTCGTCCAGGAGTCGGTGGCGCTGGTGTTCGGCGGCGAGCTGGCCGAGGCGGTGGCGATGCGCTGCCTGCGGGCCGCCGCGGCGCTGTGGGTGGACGCCCGGGTCCGGGAGGACCTCGTCGAGCCCACCTGCCTGTTCGCGATGCTGTACCTGCGGTTCATGGCCGAGGAGGCGGACAGCTGGGACCAGACCAAGGAACACGAGTCGCTCACGACGCGCGAGGAAGAGCTGCTCCGCCAGACGGGCACCAGCACGTTCGTCGCGCTGTGCTCCGAGCGGCCGGGGGCGCGCTGGAACGTGCTCCAGACGATGGTCGACGCGGAGGAGGCGAGCCTGCTGCTCCTGGCGCGCGAGCTGACGATCGAGGAGAAGCGGGAGTTCGTGGACCTGCGGATCGAGGGCTGGCTCCGGGAGCTCCCCGACGCGCTGGCGCGCGGCCTGCGGCGAGAGTGGTCCGTGCTGCGCGAGCTCGACCGGGCGGATCTCACGCTCCGCGCCATCGAGCAGATGATCGCGCTCGAGCAGCTCCGGGGCAGCCGCGGGGCGTAGTCCGCGGAGCGCCCGCTACGGGCCCTCGGCGTCGACGTCGTCCTGGCCGCCGCCCGCGACGCGTCTGGCGACCTCGGACGCGATCGTCGGGGCGAAGCCGTGACGCGCGAGGAGCGCGTAGGCACGCTGCCGGCGCCGGCGCGGATCCGCGACCCGCTCCAGCGCGGCCCGGTTGCGGGCGAGCAGACGCTCCGCCGCCGCCAGGTCCGGATCGCCCGCGCCCGCGTCCCCGGCCCGCTCCTCGAGCACCCCGTCCACGATCGAGCGGTCCACGCCCTTGAGCTGGAGCTCCCGGCGCAGGGCGTGCTCGCCGCGCGGATGTGCCCGGTCCCGCGACTCGACCCACGCCCGCGCGAACGTCTCGTCGTCGAGGTACCCGAGGTCGCCGAGGCGGCTGATCGCGGCCTCGACCAGGTCCGTCCTGAAGCCGGCCGACGCCAGCCGGCGCCGGACCTCGGCGACCGACCGCGGGCGTGCCTCGAGGAAGCGCGCGGCGAAGTCGACCACCTCGCCCAGGTCCTCGACGGCCGCCCGCCGCTCGCGCCGCTCGGCGAACGTCGGCTTTCGCGGCCGGTGGGGGCTGTCCGCCATCGGCGAGGACCTACTCGGCCTCCTCGATTCCCTCGACCGGCAGCGCAACGTCCGACATCTTGGCCCGGATCCGCCGGTCGATCTCCGCGGCGAGGTCGTGGTTCGACTTGAGGAACTCCTTGGACGCCTCGCGGCCCTGGCCGAGTCGCGTCTCGCCGAACGTGAACCAGGCACCGGTCTTGGTCACGACGTCCATCGCCACGCCGACGTCCAGGAGGCCGCCCTCCTTGCTGATCCCCTCGCCGTACATCACGTCGAACTCGGCGACGCGGAACGGCGGCGACACCTTGTTCTTGACCACCTTGACGCGCACCCGGTTGCCGACCGACTCGGTGCCGTTCTTGATCGTCTCGACGCGGCGGATGTCCAGCCGGACCGAGGCGTAGAACTTGAGCGCGCGGCCGCCGGGCGTCACCTCCGGGTTGCCGAACATCACGCCGATCTTCTCGCGCAGCTGGTTGGTGAACACGAGCGAGGTGTTCGAGCGGCTGACGGCACCCGTGAGCTTGCGCAGGGCCTGGCTCATCAGGCGGGCCTGGATGCCCACGAAGCTGTCGCCCATCTCGCCCTCGATCTCGGCGCGCGGGACGAGGGCCGCGACCGAGTCCAGGACGACGCAGTCCACGCCGCCGGAGCGGATGAGCGTCTCGGTGATCTCGAGCGCCTGTTCCCCGGTGTCCGGCTGGGACACGAGGAGCTCGTCCACGTTCACGCCGCAGGCGCGGGCGTATCCCGGATCGAGCGCGTGCTCGACGTCGATGAACGCGGCGATCCCGCCCCGCCGCTGGGCCTCTGCGATGACGTGCTGGCAGAGCGTCGTCTTGCCCGAGGACTCCGGCCCGAAGCCCTCCGTGATCCGGCCGCGCGGGCTCCCGCCCCC
>CAYJOH010000006.1:0-6270 GCA_964371685.1 uncultured Anaerolineaceae bacterium | reverse complement strand
GATCGAGGGCGATCGAACCGGTCGGGATGGCGTCCACCTGCTGCCGCTCGGCCGAGCCGAGCTTCATGATCGAGCCGCGCCCGAACTGCTTCTCGATCGCGAGGATCGCCGCGTCAACCGCGCGTCCCCGCTCGGCGATCGCCTTCTCGCCGTTGCGAGCGTCCATGTCCCTGCCGGTCACCGTCATCCTGTCCTCGCTCCTGGCGGCTTCAGCCGACCCGACGGAGCGGGACCCGGTCCCCGCCCGCCCGGCGCGTCAGCCCTCGCCGGACTCCTGCTCGTCCCAGCGGGGCTTGCGCTGCTTCCGGATGACCTCCACCTGCTGGGGGACGTCGGACAGCGGCGCGAGGTGCGGCTGGGCGGACTTGTCCTTGGGCTTCTTCTTGACTTCCTTGTGGGGGCGATCCCGTGAACCCATTGCGCGCCTCCACGCTCGATGGACTGTACCGACACGGACTTCACGCAGGCTTCGCGGCCACTTCACCGCGACTCATCCGGATCGCGCGTTGGCGCATCTCCGGCAGCTCGACGGGGAAGGTACCGGCGCGCAGCGCGGCGCGGATCCTGTGCATGAAGTCTAGGGTGAAGGTCAGGTTGTGACAAGTCGCCAGCCGGTACGCGAGCATCTCCCGGGCCCGGAACAGATGGGCAAGATAGGCCCTCGAGAACCGGGTGCACAACGGGCATGGACAGCCGTCCTGGACCGGGCCCGGGTCGTCCCGGAACCGTTCGTTGCGCAGGTTCAGCCGGCCGCCCGGGACCCACAGCTGGCCGTTGCGCGCGACCCGGGCCGGGAGCACCGAATCGAACAGGTCGATCCCGCGGTGGACGGCCTCGAGCAGGTCCGCCGGCGACCCCAGCCCCATCAGGTAGCGGGGTCGCGGGTCCCCGTCGAGCAACGGGATCGTCGCGTCCAGCGTCGCCTCGCGCTGGGCCGGGGTCTCGTCACCGGCGAGCCCGCCGATGCTGATGCCGTCGAACGGCAGGCTCGCGATATACGTGGCGGACTCCGCGCGCAGCTCCGGGTCCAGGCCACCCTGCACGATGCCGAACAGCGCCTGGTCGGTGCGCGTGTGGGCGCGCAGCGAGCGCTCCGCCCAGCGGTGCGTCCGGCGCGTCGCGTCCACCACGACGTCCCGCGGCGAGCTCGGGAACACCGGCTGGTCGAAGGCGACCGCCACGTCCGGCCCGAGCGCCTCCTGGACGGCGATCGAGTGCTCGGGCGTGAACCGGTGCACCGACCCGTCGAGATGGCTCTTGAACGTCACGCCGTCCTCGTCCACGACCCGCAGGTCGCCCAGCGAGACGACCTGGTAGCCGCCCGAGTCGGTGAGGATCGGCCGATCCCAGCCCATGAACCGGTGGAGGCCGCCCAGCCGCTGGATCCGCTCGTGGCCCGGCCGCAGGTACAGGTGATAGGTGTTGGCGAGCAGGATCGTGGCGCCCGCCGCCTCGACCTCCAGCGGGTCGAGCGCCTTGACCGTGGCGTTGGTGCCCACCGGCATGAACTGCGGCGTCTCGACCTTGCCGTGGGTCAGCGTCAGCCGACCGAGCCGGGCGCGCGTGGACCCGTCCGCGGGCGGCGGGACGAGGATCTCGAAGCGGGCGGCGCCGGGCACGATCAGCGTGCCGGGAGGTCTTCCCAGAGCGCCGGCATGTCCGGCTCCGAGCGACGCGGGGCCGGGATCTCGTAGCCCCGCGACGCGAGGTGGGCGCGCGCGGCCTCGGTCGCGATCCGTCCCTGCGGGGTTCGGTCCAGGAACCCGAGGCGGAGCAGGAACGGCTCGTACACGTCCTCGATGGTCTCGGTCTCCTCGGCGAGGACGGCGGCCAGCGCCTGGACCCCCACCGGCCCCGACTGGAACTTCTGCACGATCGCCGCCAGCAGCTTGCGGTCCGTGGTGTCGAGGCCGAGGGAATCGATGTCCAGCACGGTCATCGCCTCGTCCACGGCCTGCACGTGGACCCGCCCGTCCCCGTGGACCTCGGCGTGGTCCCGGACCCGGCGCAGGAGGCGGTTCACGATCCGCGGCGTGCCCCGGCCGCGCTTCGCGATCAGGCGCGCCGCGTCGCCGTCGATCTCCACGCCCAGGATCCCGGCCGAGCGCCGGACGATCGCCGCCAGGTCGTCCTCGCCGTAGAAGTCCAGGCGGTACGTCATGCCGAACCGGTCGCGGAGCGGGCCGCTGATCCGGCCGGCCCGCGTGGTGGCGCCGACCACGGTGAACGGCTTGAGGCTGAGCCGCAGGCTCCGCGCGCTCGGCCCCTTGCCGATCATCACGTCCAGCGCGAAGTCCTCCATCGCCGGGTACAGGATCTCCTCCACGGCCCGGTTGAGCCGGTGGATCTCGTCGATGAACAGGACGTCCCGCTCGTCGAGCGCGGTCAGGATCGCCGCCAGGTCCCCCGCTCGCTCCACCGCCGGCCCGCTCGTATAGCGGACGTTGACGCCCAGCTCACGGGCGATGATCGTCGCGAGCGTCGTCTTGCCCAGACCGGGCGGGCCGTAGAGCAGGACGTGGTCCGCCGCTTCTCCCCTGCCCTTCGCCGCCTGGAGCAGCACCGACAGGCTGGCCTTGACCTCCCGCTGCCCGATGTACTCGTCCAGCGTCCGCGGCCGCAGCGAACCCTCCACGGCCAGCTCGCCGGGGTCCACCGCGCCGGCCGCCAGGAGGCTCAGGGCGTCGTCCGTCATCGCGCGGAGTCTAGCAGGTTGCGCGCGCGTTTGGTACGCATGTTCGGTTCGGGACGGAGGTGCCCTGTCACGGCCGGACGGCGCCTCAGGGGACCACGACGTCGAGCTCGTGGCCGACGACCGGCGGGTAGCAGCGACCTGCCGTTGTGCACGCCATGTACGTGACCGCGATCCGCAAGATCGAGGCACTGCCGCCGGTGTGTTCGATCGGCAGGCGGATGGTCACCGGGCCGTCGGGCAGGACGGAGAATGGCGCCGAGAACCCGGGCAGTGCGGTTGCGAACGGCGTCGGTGCCGCGACCGGCGGGCCGGCCCCGGCGACCCACCCCCCGGACACGGGCTCGATCCAAGTGGGGCGGCCCGCGCCGTCGATGCCGTCGGCGGGCAGGTCGGGGCCGTACACGTGGATCCCGGGCTCGTCCGGCTCGAGCCGCGCCTCGAGGACCCGCGTGGTGCCCTGCCCCGCGACGGAGATGGTGACGCGCACGTGGGAGGCCGTGAACACCGTGGTCGGAGGCGTCGGCCGTGGGCCCATGACCGCCAAGCCGAGCGCGACCAGCGCGGCAGCCACGAGCAACGGCGCCGCCAGCAGGCGCAGCGTGCGCCAGGGCATCGGTCAGTCGCCGAGTGAGCGGAGCACCGCCAGCACGGCCTCGGGCGTCATCGACGCCGCCGACGCGAGACGGCCGTCCGCCGTCGACCCCAGCACCTCTCCCGTCGGCGACACCAGGACGACCGCGGGAATGCCGACCGAGATCGGGTCGCCGTAGGCCGCCGAGACGTCGAGGTTGTGGTCCCAGAAACCGACGTCGATGCGCACCACGTGCACCCCGGCGAGGTACTCCGCGAACGCCGGCATCTCGAACATCCGGGCGAGCACGATGCAGTCGGGGCACCAGTCGGCGCCGAAGTCGAGGAGGACCGACTTGCCGTCGGCGGCAGCAGCGGTCATGGCCGCCGCGATGTCGGCCGCGGGGTCGGCAACCGGGTCGTAGATGGCCCCGCCCGGTGGCTCGGTCGTCTCCGCCGTCGCGTCCGGCGGCGGCGGGGGCGTGGGTGCCGGCGTCGCGGGCGATGTCGCGGTGGGCGACGCCGTTGCCGCCGATGGCGCGGGCGCGGTCGACATCAGGGATGTGTTGCCGGGGCTGCCCGCACTGCAGCCGGCCGCGAGGAGCGCGACGGCCGAGACGACAAGCGCCCGCGCGATCCGGGTCATCTCGCTCAATCCCGGAGCAGCGTCCGGAGCGCGGCCTTGACCCGCTCCTCGAGCCCGGCGCCCACGGCGGCGTCGGCGAGCGCCAGCCGCGACGCCTCGCGCGCCTCGCCCGGCGAGTAGCCCAGCGCCTGGAGCGCGGCGACCACCTCGCCCTCGGACGCGCTCGCGAACGCCGCCGCCGATCCCGCGGCAACCCCCGCGGCCGACACCTTCTCCTTGAGCTCGAAGATGATCCGCTCGGCGAGCTTCTTGCCGATCCCCGGGATGGAGACCAGGACCGCCTGGTCCTGCTGGAGGATCGCCAGCTGGAGGTCCGCGGTCGGGCGCGAGCCGACGATCGCCATCGCGACCTTCGGCCCCACCCCGGTCACCGTGAGCAGCAGGTTGAAGAAGCCCAGCTCCTCGGACGTGCGGAAGCCGAACAACGCCTGCTGGTCCTCGCGGACCAGGTGATACGTGTGGAGCTTGAGCGTCCCGCCGGCGGCCGCCGCCGCGAGCACGGACGGCGCGGCGAACACCCGGTACCCGATCCCGCCGACCTCGATGACGAGCGAATCGGCGGCGATCGCGCCGACGCGGCCCTCGACCGATGCGATCACGGGGCCCGCTCCCTTCCCGGCCGGCTAGCGCTTGCTGCCGGGGCGCGACGCGGACGGGGCGTTGCCGGAGCCGGTCCCCGCTGCGGCCCTGGCGTCGGCGGCGGACCTGGCCTCGCGTACGAGCGCCTCGCGCACGGAGCGCTCGTACGGGGTCTCGCCGCGCACGATGGGCGCCACGGCCGAGCGGTCCATGACCGGGGCGTTCGCACCCGCGCTGCCCGCGACACGGTCGCCGGCGCGCTCGCTGTTGGCGATGCAGATCGCGGTGGCCAGCGCGTCGGCGGTGTCGTCCGGGGTCGGCACCTCCGGCAGCTGCAGGATCACCGACACCATCCGGCCGACCTGGCCCTTCTCGGCGTTGCCGTACCCGGTCACCGCCACCTTGACCTCGTTGGGCGTGGCCTCGCGGACGGGGATGCCCGCCTGGGCCGCCGCCAGCAGCACGACGCCGCGGGCCTGCCCGACGCCGAACGCGCTCTGCGCGTTGCGCGAGAAGAACAGCCGCTCGACGGCGAGCACGTCCGGGCCGTGGGTCTCGATCAGCTCCGTCACCTGCGCGTGGATGCGCAGCAGCCGGTCCGGGAGCGGCGCGTCCGGGCTCGTGGTCAGGCAGCCGTAGTCCACGGCGCGCAGGCGCGAGCCGGTGCGCTCCACGATCCCGTAGCCGAGGGCGGCGGTCCCGGGGTCGATCCCCAGGACGATCACCCGGCGACCTCGGCCATCAGCTCTTCGGGGATGTCCACGTTGGCGGTCACGCGCTGGACGTCCTCCAGGTCCTCGAGCAGCTCCACGAGCCGGAGGGCCTTGCGCACGTGGTCCGCGTCGAGGCTCACGGTCTGCTTCGCGATCATCGCCGACTCCGCGCCCTCGACCGCGACCCCGGCCCCCTCGAGCGCCGTGCGCACCCCTTCGAGGTCCCCTGGCTCGGTGTAGATCTCGATCGGGTCCGATTCGGTGTCCACGTCCACGGCCCCGGCATCGATCGCGGCCAGCGCCACCTCGTCCGCGTCCACGCCGTCACGCGGCACGGTGATCAGGCCGCGGGGCTCGAACTGCCAGGCGACGGCGCCGCTGCCGGCCAGCTGGCCGCCGGTCTTGGCGAAGATCGAGCGAACCTCGGCCGCCGTCCGGTTGCGGTTGTCGGTCGCCGCCTCGACGAGGACCGCGACGCCGCCCGGGCCGTAGCCCTCGTACACGATCTCCTCGTACTGCTCCGCGTCGCCGCCGCCGGTCGCCTTCTCGATCGCGCGCTTGATGTTCTCGGCCGGCATGTTGATCGAGCGCGCCTTGTCGATCGCCAGCCGGAGCCGGTAGTTGGCGTCCGGGTCACCGCCGCCCGCGCGCGCGGCGACCGCCACCTCGCGCGCGACCTTGGTGAACATCGCGCCGCGCTTGGCGTCGTTGGCGCCCTTCTGGCGCTTGATCGTGGACCACTTGGAATGTCCGGACATCGGCCGGGAGTATACCGACTATCATCGAGGCGTCGGGGTTCACCGTCCGGCGCGCGTGCGCTACATCGTCCCGTCGTCCCGGACCCCGCGCATCGCAAGAGCTGCGCATCCCTGCGCCCACCGTCCCGTCGCGGCCGGGCACCGGCCTGACGGTCGAACCTACCGAGAGGAACCGCGCGCGATGACGTTGAAGAGCCACGATCTCGCCCACATCCGCAGCGTCGTGCTGGCCGGTCACGCCGGCGCCGGCAAGACGACGCTGGCGGAGCAGGTGCTGTTTCGAGCCGGCGCGATCCCGCGGCTGGGCAG
>CAYJOH010000005.1:0-18864 GCA_964371685.1 uncultured Anaerolineaceae bacterium | reverse complement strand
TCCTCGGGCACGAACCGGATCACCGGGCCGGGCAGCGGCGTGGTCCGGTAGGCGAGGTCGAGCACGCGGTCCTTGAACAGCTTCGCCGTCTCCTCCTGCGCCCGGCCCGGCGGCCACTGGACCGGCATCTCTCCGCCGACGTGGACCGGCGTGGCGCATCCGTCGCTGAACCAGTGCAGGGTCCGATTGCCCAGGTTCCGGACCGTCGTCGTCACGCGTGTGATCTCGCCCGCCGGCATCGGGTTGCGCTCCAGCTCGATCTTCACCCGCACCCCGTCCTGCTCCACGACCGCCGTGCGCGCCAGCGGTCCGGCGGGGGCCGTCGGGGCCGGGGTCGGCGCGACCGTCGGGGCCGTGGTCGGCGAGGGCGACGGTACTGCAGCGCTCGCGGGCGCGATCGTGCGCGCCGGGGACGCCGTGACGAGGGCGCCGGGGCTCGGCTGATCCGGGTCGGGGCTGGGCGTGGCGGCGGCCGCGCAGCCCGCGAGGATGACGCCGATGAGCGCGGCGAGCACCGGCTTGACGCCGTCCATGCGATCCCTCCTGCGCGGCTGCCGGCCGGTGGACGGATGGCCCCCCGGTCCTGTGGCGCGAAGGGCCGGCGCTCAGCGCAGGACGACGAACGCGTCCACGCCCACCGTGGGCCGACCCGCCGTACCCTCGAGCACCACGCGCAGCGTGTGGCTGCCGGCGGCAGACCAGTGCTTGCGGTACACGATCCGGGCCGGCAGGTCGACCGAGGATGCGAGGTCCACCGTCGCCACGTGCCTGCCGTCGAGGTACACCATCGCCCGGCCGTGCCCGGGTCCGCGCTCGGCGATCCAGGCGACGTCGCGGCCCGTGAACGAGAGGGTTGCCCGGGCCCGCGCGGCGTCGGCCTCGTGCAGCACGCCCCCGATCGCGGTCGGGTCGAGGGCCACCGTCCACGCGCCCGCGTAGACCACGGACGAGGCGCCGTCGGCCACGACCCTCGGGCGGAACGTCGGGCCGTAGTCCCAGTAGCCCACGTTGCCGTACTTGTCGATGGCCCGGACCCGGTAGCGGTACGCATGCCCCGGCGTGATCGACTGCGCGAGCTCCCGCACCTTCTTCGACAGGATCCGCTTCCACGCCCCGCCGTCCACGCTCCGCTCGAGCTGGAAGCGGTCGATGCCCCAGCCCCGATCCGACCCGTCCCAGGTGATGGTGACGGGGACTTGCGTGCCGAGGGTGCCGGTCCCGATCCGCTGCGCCGGTGCGGTGGTGTTGGGCCGATATCCGTCGCGGCGGCGGACCGGAGGGTCGTACATCCCGTAGAACAGTCGCTCGCCGCCACGCTGCCACGACACGGTGACGTTGCCGGGTTCCCAGGGCGTGATCGTGAACGTCGACCCGCCGCTCTTGTACCAGTGGTTGACGTCCGGGTCGCTTCCCTGCCACGCGTTCCACGTGCTCGACGAGCCGGCCGACGCGCCACCGATGAGGTACCGGGTGTACGTCACGGGTTCGCCCACGACCGGCGTGTAGGTGCTGGGCAGGACCTGGACGAGGGGCAGGTTCGAGGATGAGATCAGGCGGCCGGTGCCATCGGCCGCTGCCGTGAACACCACGTGGTAGTGGTCATGCCAGGAGGACTCGTAGCCATCGATCGTGCCGACGCTGAGGAACAGCTCGAACTGGCGATACGGGACCCACGGCAGCGTGAAGGTCCATGCTGGGCAGTTGCCGTTGACCGCGTTCGCGTCGAAGCCGAGCGCTCCGAAGGTCTCGTCGTAGTCGTTCTGCCGCAATGACCGGTCGTTGCCCCATCGGAACTCGTACCGGCACACGCTCCCGGCCGGCAGCGCGTAGTCATCCGGATACTGCGGCCGGAATGTGAACGCATGGCCGGTGATCGCCGGCAGCGGGCGATCGATGGTCATCTTCGGGTTGATGCCCGGCCTGACCTGGCCCCAGAACACCGGCGTGTCGTCCGCCTCGTCGACCTGCACGTCCACCGTCTTGAGGCCGTAGCCCTCGCAGCCCGGGAGGTCCAGGCTGACGAGCAGCGTTGTGGCGAACGGCACGCGATCACTCGTGTCCACGCCGCCGTTGCACGAGATCCGGACCGTGCGCGACCCGGCCGCATCGGTGATGCCGTGGAAGTACAGGGTCATCTCGCGGGCGTAGTTGTCCTTGTCGAACTCGACGGACATGGCGGCCGCAGCGGCCGGCGGCGGTGCGACGGCGGCGAGCAGCGTGATCGCCGCGAGCATCGATCCCAGCCTGGACGCCAACCCGAGCCGCATCGTCCCCACCTCCGGATGCCGGCGCCACGAGCCGGCGAGGGGCGCAGGCTACATCCGCCGGCGCACAGGTACAGGGCCGAACGGACGCCGGGAATCGGGAAGCCCGGCGCACAGCCGGGCTTCGGGGCGGGCGCGGCGCGCGGCGGGCTACTCCCCGACGACGCTCCAGATCAGGCCCATCATGATGAAGAAGCCGCTGAACAGGGCGATCAGCCCCAAACCGCCGTAGGGCGAGCTGGCGCCCTCGTGGGGCACGAGCTGGAGCCCGACGCCGAACACGACCGCCCAGACCACGAACAGCATCGTGAACATGAGCTTGGCGTTGGGGCCCGTCACGCGCCGGGCCCAGCCGTGCCGGCCTCCCTCCGCGACCATGGCCGAGCGCAGGAACACGAACACGAACCCCGCCGCGATCGCCACGGCGGCGAGCAGGATCACGAAGTTGTTCGGGAAGTCCTGGAACCAGATCGTGAAGATCGTCACGCGGGAGATCCTTCGGTCGTGAGTCAGCGGGCGACCAGCGACCGCACCGGGGCGCGGCCGCACGATGCTAGCAGAACGTCGAGCGACCGGATGACCACGCCGCGCCACACGCATCCGGCCTCGGCCGGAGGGGTCTGAGAAACATGCTACTGTCGGACCGCATGTTGCGAGATCGTCGATGAGCTTCGACCGCCTGGGCCGCTTCGCCGTCCGCCGCCGCTGGTGGATCGTGGCGGCGTGGGCGGGGATCCTGCTGGCTTCGGTCCCGTTCGCGCCGCAGGCGCCGTCGGCGCTGTCGGCCGGCGGCTTCATCCTCGACGACCTCGAGTCCGCTCGCGCCAAGCAGGTGCTCCAGCACGAGCTCGGCGTCGAACCCTCGGCGTTCGTGCTGGTGTACACGTCGGACACCCTCACCGCGGGCACGCCCGGCTGGCTGGCCGCCGTGACCGAGGCGACCCGGGACGTCGCGACGGCCCCCCACGTGACGCGCATCCTGTCGCACGTGCTCGCCCCGCGGCAGGTCTCCGGGGATGGCCGGACGGCATACGACATCGTGTTCCTGGACCTGCCCCCGGACGATTCCCCGGACGCGATCCCGCCGGTCGCCGAGCGCCTGCGCGACGTGCCCGGCCTCACCGTGCGGATCGGCGGCGGGCCGGCGTTCTACGGCGACGTCCAGGAGGTGACCGAATCCGACCTCCAGCGCAGCGAGCTCATCTCGCTGCCGCTCGCCGCCCTCGCCCTGGTGCTGGTGTTCGGCTCGCTGGTCGCCGCGGGCATCCCGCTCGCGGTGGGCGGCGCCGCCGTGCTGGTCGCGCTGGCCGGGATCTTCATCGTCGCCTCGCTGACCCCGATGAGCATCTTCGTGCTCAACCTGGCGACGCTCCTGGGCCTCGGGCTGGGCGTGGACTACTCGCTGCTGATGACCAGCCGGTTCCGCGAGGAGCTCGCACATCGCGAGGGCCCGGACCGGGTCGCCGAGGCCGTCCGGGTGACCGTGGCCACCGCCGGCCGGGCCGTGTTCTTCTCGGGGCTGACGGTCCTGCTGGGGCTCCTGGGGCTGGTCCTGTTCGAGTTCATGATCCTGCGCTCGGTCGGCATCGCCGGGGCGATCGTGGTCGGGCTCGCGGTCGCGGCGGCGGTGACGCTGCTGCCGGCGATCCTCGCGATCGTGGGGACGCGGATCGACGCGCTGGCCGTGCGCCGGGTGGTCGTGGACCCGGGCGCCGACGGGCCATGGGCTCGCCTCGCGCGGCGCGTGATGCGGCGGCCGGTCGCCGTGCTGGTGCCGACGCTCGCGGTCCTGCTCGTGCTCGGCGTGCCGTTCCTCCACGTCCGGTTCAACGCCCCGGACGCGACGATCCTCCCGTCCTCGGTCCCGTCGCGCGAGGCCTACGACGTCCTCGTCCGCGAGTTCGGCGAGGGCGAGTTCGCCCCCCTCGTCGTCGCGGTCCGGACCACGGGCGATGCCACCTCTCCCGACAACGTGGCCACGCTCTACGGGTACTCGCGGCGGCTGGCGGCGGACCCGCGGGTGAGCCGCGTGGTCGGCATGGTGGACGTCGACCCGCGCCTCACGCTCGCCCAGTACCAGCTGATGTACGCGTCGCCGGGCGGGCCGCCGGACCGGTTCGTGGCCACGTCCCTCGCCGCGACCACGAAGGGCGACCTGACCGCCTTCACCGTGTACACGCCCTTCGGGCCGAACCGCGAGGAGGGCCGGGCACTGGTCGGCGAGATGCGCCGGGCGACCGGGCCGCTGGCGCCGCCGGCGGGGGCCACGATCCTGGTCGGGGGTGGCGCGGCGGACGTGGACGACGTGGTGTCCCGGGTGTGGGCGGATTTCCCGCGATCGGGGGCGTTCATCGTCCTGACCACCTTCATCGTCCTGTTCGTGCTCCTGCGGTCCGTGGTCCTGCCGGTCAAGGCGCTGGCGATGAACACCCTCTCGATCGTGGCCAGCTTCGGGGCGCTGGTCTGGATCTTCCAGGACGGCAACCTGTCGGCGCTCCTCGGCTTCCAGCCGCTCGGGTTCGTCGAGACCACGCAGCCCGTGATCATGTTCTGCGTCCTGTTCGGGCTGTCGATGGACTACGAGGTCTTCCTCCTGTCGCGGATGAAGGAGGCCTGGGACCGGACGGGCGACAACACCGAGGCGGTGGCGCGGGGGCTCGAACGGTCGGGCCGCATCGTGTCCTCGGCCGCGCTGATCGTCGTGGTCGTCGCCGGTTCGTTCGCGTTCGCCGACATCGTGCTGATCAAGGCCCTGGGCGTGGGCGTGGCGATTGCCGTGGCGCTCGATGCGACCGTGGTCCGGGCCCTGCTCGTGCCGGCCACGATGCGGCTCCTCGGCCGCTGGAACTGGTGGGTGCCGGCGCGGCTGGAGCGAGCCCTTCGGGGCGTCCTGCCCCGGAGCGAGGCCGAGGTGGAGGCGGCCGCCCGATGACCCGCCGTCGCCCGATGACCCGCCGTCGCCCGATGACCCGCCGTCGACCGTCTCGTGCCTGGGTCGCGGTGCAGGGCGTCCTCGCGGTCGTGCTCACCGCCTGCAGCGGGCCGGTGCTCGCGAACCCGCCTGCCGAGCACCCCGTGGTGACCGCGCCGCCCGCGCCTCCGGCCCGGCCGGCCGATCCCCGGGCGGTCGTGCTCCCCGATGACGACGCCCCCCACGACCGCCTGACGGAGTGGTGGTACTACACGGGCCACCTGAGCGACGCCACCGGCGGCCGGTGGGGCTTCGAGTTCGTGGTCTTCCGCGCCGAGCGCGGCGGGTTCCCCGTCAGCTGGGCCTCGCACCTCGCGCTGACCGACGAGGCGGGCGGGCGGTTCCACTACGCCCAGCGGTCCGAGATCGGGCCCCAGGTGGATCTCACGGCATCCTCGGCATCGTCCGGCGGCGGGCCCGGGTTCTCGCTCGGCATCCGCGGCCTGGACGCCGCCGACTCGTCGACGCTGGGGCGCGCCCCATGGTCGATGACCGGGCTGGACGGCGTCGACTCCCTCGACGCCGCGGCGACGGCGCCGGAGTCCCTGGGCGATCGGGCCGACGGCTTCGGGCTGTCGCTGGACCTCCGGGCCACCAAGCCCCCGGCGCTCCACGACGGCGATGGGTACGTGGACTTCGGGCCCGCCGGCGGCTCCTACTACTACTCGCGGACGGCGATGGCGGCGGCCGGCTCGGTGACGGTGGGCGACCGGGAGCTGGCCGTGGACGGGATCGCCTGGTTCGACCACCAGTGGGGCGACTTCATCGCCGTCGGCGCCGGCGGGTGGGACTGGTTCGCGGTCAACCTGGACGACGGCACGGACATCACGCTGTCGCTCGTGCGCGCCGCGGACGGCAGCCACCCGCTGGCGTACGGGACGCTGGTGGACGCCTCCGGGCGGGCTCGGCGCCTGGGCGCGGACGCGTTCACCGTCGAGGTGGACGCCGAGTGGACGAGCCCGCTGACCGGCGCCACCTACCCCGCTGGCTGGACCGTCACCCTCCCCGACGAGGACCTGGTGGTCTCGCTCCAGCCCACCGTGCCGCAGCAGGAGCTGGACACGCGACCGACGACCGGCGTCGTGTACTGGGAGGGCTCGCAGCGGGTCACGGCCACCCGGGCGGGGGCTCCGCTGGGCGGCCGCGGTTACGTCGAGCTGACGGGATACGCGGGCGGGCAGTAGCGAGGGGCGGTCAGTCGCCGAGGAGCACGTCCGGGAAGTCGACCACCGGCAGGTCCGCGCCCATGCCCGCGGCGAGCGTCCGGGACGCCGCGTCGAGGTCCGGGACCCGCGCCAGGAGCGCCATGACGCGCTGGGCGGTCTTCTTGTACGCGCCGGCGCTCTTGACCGAGGCGGCGAGCCCGGTGTCGAGCTCCGCGGTCAGCGCCTCGTAGAACGACCCGAGCGCGGCCTGCTGCTCCGCCGCCTTGTCCCAGGCGCCGAGCGAGGGCACCATCGCGGCCGCCGCGCGGGTGTCCGCGCTCATGCGCCGGAGCACCGCCACAACGTCCGGGACCGCGAGCTTCCTGGCGGCGAGGGCGCGCGACAGCGGCTCCGCCTGCGCGGCCAGCCGCCCGTTGAGGGTCGTGGTGCCCCGGAGCGCGGCCAGGGACGTCGAGGCGACGGCGGCCGGGATCGACGTTGGCCCGGGCGCCTGAGATGCGGCCGCGGCCGTGCCCGCGGGGCCCGCCAGGCGCGGAAGCGTGAGGCCGACGACCGAGCCGCCCACGAGCAGGCCGGTGAGCAGCCCGGCACCCACGAGCATCGACGCCCGGTTCACCTGGACGTCCAGGACCAGGCGCTGGCCGCAGCCCTGGCAGCGGCCCGAGCCCCGGGGGATCGTGCGGCCGCAGGTCGGACAGCCGAACACGGCGTCGTCCGTGCCCCCCGAGACCGTCGGGTCCGCGGGCGCGGCGGCGCCGCCGTGGTCGGCGGTCGCGTCGCCACGGCTGAAGACCGAGCGCAGGGCCTGGAGTGCCATCGGCGGCATCCTAGGCGCCCGATCACGGCGGGCGACAGCGTCCGAAGGTCCCGTGCCGGCTGGTACCCGGGTGCGCTCCGGGGCCGGGTCGGATGCCCGGTCCAGCCCCGGCGCCGCTCAGGGGACGGGGCTGGCCGAGGCGGACGGGGAGGCGCCGGCGGACGCGGACGGTGCCGCGCTGGCCGCTGCGGCCTCGATCTGGGCCCCGATCTCCTCGGGTGACAGCGTCGTGTTGATCTGCGTGCCGTTGACGTACATCGTGGGCGTGGAGTTGATGCCCAGGTTGGTGGCGTCCGTCGTGGCGGCCGCGACCTCCTGGATCGCGCTCGCGTCGTCGAGGCAGGCGCCGAACGCCCCGGGCTCGAGGCCCGCCGCCTCCGCGATCGCCGTCAGCCGCTCCCGCCGGAAGCCGCCCGCGTTCTCGCCGTCCTGGTTGTTGTAGACCCAGTGGGCGTAGTCCCAGTACATCCCCTCGCGGTCGGCGCAGGTCGCGCCGGTGGCCGTGAGCTTGGACTCGTCCTCCGAGCCGCCCCGTCCCAGGATCGCGATGTCGTGGTGGACGATCCGCAGCGTGCCGGGCGTCACGTACCGGCTCACCAGCACGGGCTCCGTGCTCAGCGAGTACTGGGCGCAGAACGGGCACTGGAAGTCCTCGTAGACCTCGAGCGTCACCGGCGCGTCCGCCTTGCCGATCGTCGCCCCGTCGAGCAGGTCCGCCGGGTACGCCGTCCCCGGGTCGTCGAACGTCCCGGTGACCCGGCTGCCGAGCTGGTTGACGGCCACCACGACCACGATCAGCACGCCCACGAGGGTCGCCGCGATCATGATGTTGCGCGTCGAGAACAGCGACGAGCCGCCGCCGCCCGGGGCGGTGGTGCGGGCGCGACGCTCCTCGCGGGCGATGTCGAAGCGATCGCGCCGCTCCGCCGCGCGCCGCTCCTTGCGAGTGGACTGGGGGGTGCGCTGCTTGCCGCTCAGGGGAAACCTCCGGTCGTGTGATCAGCGGGACGCGCGGACGATTGTGGCGCAGATCCGTCGCGACAGCCTCGCGTGGATGCCGCCGGGTGCGGAAGGGACCTTGGGCCCGCTCGCCTGGTCCGTGCGGCAGGGCCGCCCCTTGCGCGCTGCGGTCCCAGTTGATACTCTGTCTCATGTGACCACACCCATCGCTCCAGGCGCCGCTGACCGCCACGTGCATCCGGGCGAGGACCCGCACGTGCACGAGGACGAGCACGAGATCACCGCCGCCCACGCCCACGCGCACGCGGACGTCTGGCTGAGCGATGTCTCGGCCGGCTACGGGGAGCGGGTCGCGCTGGAGCACGTGACCATCGCGGTGGAGCCCGGCAGCCTGCTCGCGGTCGTGGGGCCCAATGGCGCCGGCAAGAGCACGCTGCTCAAGCTCATGGCGGGCCTCCTCCGCCCCTGGACGGGCCGGATCGAGGTCCTCGGGGCGCCGGCCGGCCGCGAGGCGCGCCGGGTCGCATACGTGCCCCAGGCGGAGCTCGTGGACTGGGCCTTCCCGGTCACGGTCGAGGACGTCGTGACGATGGGCCGTTTCCCCCGCCTGGGCCCGCTCCGCCGTCCCGGCCGCGACGACCGGCGGGCGGTGGCGAGCGCGCTCGCGCAGGTGGACATGGCGCGCCACTCGCAGACCCAGGTCGGCCGGCTGTCGGGGGGCCAGCGCCGGCGGGTGTTCCTGGCCCGCGCGCTTGCGGCGGAGCCGGACCTGTTCCTGCTCGACGAGCCGGTGACGGGCATCGATGCCACGACGCAGGAGCTGCTCATGGACCTGCTCGAGGCCCAGGCGGCCCGGGGCAAGACCGTGGTGGCCACGACGCACGACCTTGCCTGCGCGGCCCAGCGCTTCCAGCGGGTGCTGGCGGTCAACCGCACCGTCGTCGCCTACGGCCCGTCGAACCTGGTCCTGGACGCGGATGTGCTGGCGCGGGCATACGGCGGCCACCTCCTCGTGCTGGAGGGCGGCACCGTCATCCTCGACGACGCCCATCACCACGACGACGCGGCCCCCGGCGAGCGCCACTTCCACGACCAGGACGGGAGCCGCTGATGGACGTCCTCCTCGAGCCTCTCGGGCTCGGCATCTTCGTCCGCGCCCTGGTCGCCTCGACGCTGGTGGGCGTGGTGTGCGCCGTGGTCGGCACCTACGTCGTCCTGCGCGGCGTGGCGTTCATCGGCGACGCCATCGCCCACGCCGGCTTCCCGGGGGTCGTGGCCGCCTACCTGCTCAACGTCCCGTTCTACCTCGGGGCGGCGGTCGCGGCCGTCGCCACCGCGCTCGCCATCGGGTTCGTCAGCAAGCGGGCCGGGCTGCGCCAGGACACGGCGATCGGCGTGCTGTTCGCGGGCACCTTCGCCCTGGGCGTGTTCATGTTCAGCACCATCCGGGGCTACGTCGCGGACCTGTTCAGCTTCCTGTTCGGCAACGTGTTGTCCATCGGCCCCGGGGACCTGGTCGCGCTCGTCGTCCTGGGGCTGGGCGTCATCGGCGTCGTCCTGGTGCTGTGGAAGGAGCTGCTGTACGCCACCTTCGACCCGCTGGGTGCGGCGGCCTCGGGGATCCGGGTCGAGCGGCTCGAGTACCTGTTCCTCGCCCTCGTCGCGCTCACGATCGTCGTCAGCCTCCAGGCGGTCGGGATCATCCTGGTCGTCGCGATGCTGGTCACCCCGGCGGCCACGGCCCAGATGCTCACCGTGCGGTTCGTGCGGCTGATGGTGCTGGCCGCCGTGGTCGGGATCACGAGCGCCGTCGTCGGGCTCTACCTGTCCTACTGGCTGGACGTGGCCAGCGGCGCCACGATCGTGCTGGTCCAGACGGGCCTGTTCCTCGTCGCCCTCGCGCTCGGGCCGCACGGGGCCATCGCGCGGCGACGGGCCGGCGTCCCGGCGCCGGCGGAGCAGCCGGCGTGAGCGGCGCCGCACGGGCTGTCGAGACGCTGGACCGGGCGGGCTACCGGCTCACCGCGCCGCGCCGGGCCGTCGCCGAGCTCGTCGCGGCGCGCGACGGCCATTTCACGGCCGCGGAGCTCGTCGCCGACGCGCGGGCCCGGCGGCTGTCGATCGGGCGCGCGACGATCTTCCGGGCGCTGGACACGTTCGCGGCCCTCGGCCTGGTCGAGCGGGTGGACCTGCCGGACGGCGAGCACGCGTATGTCGCCTGCGACCCGGTCCACCACCACCACGTGATCTGCACCGTGTGCGGGCGATCGCTGGACGTCGAGGACATGGGCCTCGGCTCGGTCCTCGGCGACGTCGGCCGGCGGCTGGGCTTCCGGATCACGTCGCACCGCCTCGAGCTGTTCGGCGTCTGCCCCGCCTGCGACGGCACGACGTCCACCTGACCACCCGACGCCGGCTCGCTGCCGGTCCGAAACCACCAGTGAGACTCAATCTCGATACCTTGGAGCTGCCCGCATGAGACCCGAACCCTCCGGCCGACGCACGACGACACGGGCGCGGGCGGCACTCACGATCGCCCTCGCGCTCGGTCTCCTGGTCGCGGGCTGCGGCAACGCCTCACCCGACGGCTCTGGCGCCACGCCGGCCCCGGGCGCCGTGGCCGTCGTGACCACGACGACGATCCTCGCCGACCTCGTCCGCCAGGTGGGCGGCGACCGGGTGGACGTGGTGAGCCTGGTCCCGAGGGGCGGCGAGGTCCACACGTTCGACCCGACGCCGACCGATGTCCAGCGCGTCGCCGGGGCCCGGATCATCGTCGTCAACGGGCTGGGGCTGGACGACTGGCTGGCCGCGCTGGCCGAGGACTCCGGCACGGACGCGACCATCGTGCGGCTCGCGGACGACCTGCCCGGCGTCACCTACCTCTCGGGAGATCACGAGGGCGAGACCGCGAACCCCCACCTGTGGCTCGACGTGGCCTACGCGTCGAAGTACGTGGACCGCATCCAGGCCGCGCTGGCCGAGGCCGATCCCGCCGATTCGGCCGCCTACGCAGGGGCGGCGGATGCCTACCGGGCGCGGCTGGCGGCGCTGGACTCGGACATCCGCGACCGGATCGGGGCGCTGCCGGCGCCGAACCGCGTGGTCGTCTCGTTCCATGACGCGTTCCCGTACTTCGCGGCGGCCTACGGCCTCACGATCGTCGGCACGATCGTTGACGCCCCGGGCCAGGACCCGAGCGCGGGCGAGATCGCGGATCTCGTGGCGACGATCCGGTCGAGCGGGGCGAAGGCGATCTTCGCGGAGGCCCAGTTCAGCCCGAGGCTCGCCGAGACCGTCGCGGGCGAGACGGGCGTCGTCGTGGTCACCGACCTGTACACGGACAGCGTGGGCGACGCCCCCGCGGACACGTACGAGGGGTTGATGCGCTCCAACGCGGACCGCGTGGTGGCGGCGCTCGCCGGGAGCTGACGGCTCGCCACGCGGTCCGCGTGCCGGCGCCGTGACGTCCGTACGGGGGCGCTCCGGGACCATCGGCCGCGACGCGCCCTGAAACCTTCGGGCGACGGGATGCCTCGGAACAGCACCACGCCAACCGGGGAGTCGCCATGCCGAGACCGTCCAACCGACCGCGCCCCGCGCCCTCCAGCCTCCCGGCCCGCCACGGGGACGCGCCATGCGCGTGAGCGTCGCCATGCTGGTCGCGCTCGGCGCGATCGCCGCGCTCGTCGCCCTCGGCGTCACCGACCAGGTGCTGCCGGCCACGGACCCTCGGACTGCGGAGGTCCGCCCCTGGGTCGCGGCCAGGGCGCTGGGCGTCACGGCGTACCTGCTGCTCGCGGCGCAGGTCGCGACCGGGCTGCTGCTGAGCCATCCGCGGAATACCGCCGCCTGGCGGCAGACGAAGCCGGTCCTCCCGTGGCACGAGCTGCTGTCCGTGTTCACCGGGGCATTCCTCGTGCTCCACATCGCGCTGCTGGCGCTGGACCCGTTCGCGGAGGTGGGCATCGTCGGCGCGCTGGTTCCGGGGTTCTCCGGCTACCGCCCCCCGGCCATCGCGGTCGGCACGGTCGCCCTGTATGCGCTGCTGTTCACCGCGGTCACCGCGAAGTGGACCCGGCTCCTCCCGTCGGGCTGGTGGCTGAAGGCCCATCGGTTCGCGGCCGTCACGTTCCTGCTCGCGTGGATGCACTCGGTGCTGGCCGGGACTGACGGCGGCGCCCTCTCCCCGCTCTACCTCGCGACCGGCCTGCCGATCCTGGCGGGCGTGGCCCACCGCTGGTGGACCGCCAAGGTCCGCCCGCAGCGTGCGGAGCCGTCGGCCGCGTCGCCGTCCATCCCCTCGATCGGCCGGGCGCTGCCGGCCGGCGCCGTCCTGGAGGAGTCATAGATGTCCGGGGACCTCATCCACCGCCTGGCGAGGCGGGCCTTCGTGCTCGGCGCGACCGTGGCGGTCGTCGGCATGGCAATGGGCACCGTCAAGGTGGCCGCCGACTGGCGCGCCGCCGACGCACCGCTCGACGTGGCGCCCGTCGGCCTCGACACGATCAACGCCCAGCTCGTGTCCGAGCAGGACCGGACGGGCGTGCTGACCGAGGAGATCGGCTCCGTCGCGGGCCAGATCGCCGACCTCCAGGCCGCGCTGTCCGCCGCCAACGGGCAGGTCGCCGGCGACGCGAAGAGCGCCGAGTCCCTCCAGGCGGCGCTCGCGGCCGCGCAGCACAAGCTCGACGCGCTCCGGGGCCAGCTCAAGGCCGCCCAGGACCGGCTCGCGGCGCTCAACCGGGCGGCCGCTCGCCAGGCGGCGGTCAACCAGTCCGCGAAGTCGTCCGGCGGCGAGGATCGCGATGACGACGACGAGGACGAGCACGATGACGACTGAGCGCGTGCTCCCGGCCATCGCGCTGCCCGAGCCCGCCCGCCCAGCGGCGCCCCGCGCCATCCGCCCCCGGGCGGCGGCGTCGACGGCGACCGAACGGCGGGGCGAGGCCCTGCTCACGACGCCCGCCCGGGCGGCCATGCTGGTCGGCGCGTCGGCGGCGGTCTACGCGGTGAGCCTGGCCGCGGTCAGCGGCCTCCAATCGTCCTCGGACGCGGCGCTGATCGCCCGGACCCAACCGTGGCTCGACCAGGTCGCCGAGGCCCGCGCGGCCAACGACGAGCTGGAGGCGGCGCTGCTCCGGGCGAGCAGCGAGGCGCAGGCGCTCGGCGCGGCCTACGAGGCGGCGGGCGACGAGCTCGTGGCGTACGAGGCCCGGCTGGACTCGCTCGCAGCGCTGGTGGCCGAGGTCAAGGGGACGGCCGCCTCGCTGCCGTCCCGGATCGGCCTCCCCAAGGTCACCGTGCGCGGCGCCGGCAGCACCACCCGTCCGGCCACCAAGGCGACCTCCGGCGCCTCCGGCGGCTGAGCCCGGGCCGCCGTGACCGTCGCTGCGCCGGATCCGGCGATCGCGTTCTCGGCGCGGGCCCTGGGGTCCGCGCTGCGGCTCCACGTTCGGCTCGCGGACGGGCGCTCGCGGACGGGCGCCGCGGCCGCCGAAGCGGCCTGGGCCCAGGTCCGCGACGAGTTCGATGCGGTGGATGCCGCCCTGTCGCGGTTCCGAATGGACAGCGAGTTGACGATGCTCAATCGCCGGGCCGGCGACGGGGGCGTGGCCGAGGTCTCGCGGCGGCTGCGTACGGCCCTGGCCGCCGTCCATCGAGCCGGACGGCTGACCGGCGGCCGGTTCGACGCCCGGGTGCTCGGCGTGCTCGAGCGGATCGGCGAACACGGCGCGCCCCTGGAGCCTCGCAGCGCGGGGTCCGGCGGTGCGGCCCCGGGCGGCGCGGCCTCTGGCGCAGCGCCCCGCCCGCGTGTCGACCCGGCATCGCGCGTCCGCGTGCCGCACGCGCCCCTGGACATGGGCGGCATCGGCAAGGGGCTGGCCCTGCGCTGGGCGGCGGCCCGGGCGATCGCGGTCCTGCCGATGGGGGCCGGGCTGCTGCTCGAGGCCGGCGGCGACGTCGTCCACGCGGGAGTGCCGCCGGCCGATGGCTGGATGGTGGGGATCGAGGACCCGATCGCCCCGCCCGGCCCCGACGGCGAGCCGCTCGTGGTCGTGGCCGTGCACGATGGCGCCGTCGCGACGTCCAGCGTCCGGGTCCGCAACTGGATCGGCCCCGACGGCCACCCGGTGCACCACCTCGTGGACCCGGGAACCGGCGAGCCCGCTCGTACCGGGCTCCTCGCCGTCACGGTCGCCGGCGCGGACCCGGCGTGGTCGGAGGTGTGGAGCAAGGCCCTGTTCCTCGCCGGCCGGGACGGCATCGCGGACGAGGCGCGAGCGCGGGGCATGGCGGCGTGGTGGGTGGACGACCGCGGCCGGCTCGGGATGACCCCCGATGCCCGCCTGCGATGCGCCTGGGTCGCGGAGGAGCGCCTCGGCTGACGCTCGCGGGGGTTCGATGTGCTAGCCGGCCTCGCCCGGGGGATCCGGGGCGGCGGCGTCGCCCGGTGCGGCGCTCGGCGGGTCGTCGGACGGCGCGGCGGCGGGCTCGGGCATGGCCGCGGGCGCCGGCTTGGGCCGCCCGTTGCCCAGCATCGCCTCCAGCTCGTCCAGCGTGGGCATGCCCTCGCGAGCCCCGGCCCGGGTCACCGAGATCGTCGCGGCCACGACCGCCCGGCGGGCGGCGGCGTCGAGCGTGAACCCCGTGGCAAGCGCCGCCGCAAGCGCGCCGTTGAGCGCGTCGCCGGCGCCGGTCCCGTCGACGGCCTTCACCTTCGGCGGCTTGATGTCGATCGCCGCCCCCGCCTGGCGGACGAGGACGGCGCCGGCGGACCCCAGTGACACCAGGATCGCCTTGCCGGGCCCCGGGCCCTCGCTGGTCGTCTCCAGCAGGGTCCGCGCCGCCCTCACCGGGTCCTCGGCGCCCGTCGTCGGGCGGCCGGACCGGCGGGCGTCATCGGCGGCCAGGCGTGCCAGCTCGCCGCGGTTGGGCGTGAGCACGTCGGCCAGCGACAGGACGGAGCGGTCCAGCCCGTCGGCCGGGGCCGGGTTGAGGATCGTCCAGGCGCCACCCTGGCGCCCGATCCGGAGTGCCTCGCGGGCGGCCTCGGTGGGGATCTCGTGGGTCACGATCACGACGTCACCCTGGTGCGGGGCGAGCCGGCCCAGCGCGGTCCGGACGTGCGCCGCCGTGAGCCCGGCGTTGGCGCCGGGAGCGACCGCGATCTGGTTCTCCGCCTTGGCGTCCACGAGGATCAGGGCCACGCCGGTCGCGGTCCGTTCCAGCGTGACCAGGACGTCCGTGCCGACGCCCTCGCGGGCAAGTGCGGCCCGCGCCTCGCCCCCGAACGCATCGTCGCCCAGCGCGGCGACCAGCATCACGGGGACGCCCAACCGCGCGGATGCCACGGCCTGGTTGCCGCCCTTCCCGCCGTGGAAACGGCTGAACGTGCCGCCCAGCACGGTCTCCCCGGGGAGGGGCAGCCGCTCGGTCTGGACCACGAGGTCCACGTTGACGGACCCGACGATCAGGACCCGACCGCTCATCGGATTCGCCATCCCTCTCCCTGTCGCGTCAGGAACCGGTGACGAACTCGCCACCGTCCACGCCGATGATCTCGCCGTTGATGAACTCGGTGCCCTCCCCGGACAGGGCGAGGATCGTGTTCGCCACGTCCTGCGGGGTCGTCATCCGGCCGGTGGGGTTGCGCCTCGTGGCGGCCTCGATGATCGCGTCCTTCCCGGGGATCTTCATGAGCGCCGGGGTCAGCGTCACGCCTGCCCGGATCGAGTTGGCCGTCACGCCCGTGCCCAGCTTCGCCAGCTCCATCGCGAGCTGCCGGACATGCGACTCCAGCGCGGCCTTGGCCGAGGACACGACGCCGTAGCTGGGCACCACCCGCGACGAGCCCTCGGACGTCATCGCGTAGATCTTCGAGCCGTGCTCCAGGAACCCGCCGCGCCACAGGTCCTGCACCCAGTAGACGAGGCTGTTGGCCATGACGTCCTGGGTCATCTCCATCTTCTTGCGGTCGACGCCGGCCTTCGGGTCCTCGGCCAGGAACGGGACCAGCGAGCCGAAGGCGAGCGAGTGCATGACGACGCGGATGTAGGGGTGGCGGCCCTCGGCCCGCGACCGGTCGAACCGCTCCCGGATGGTCGCCAGCGCAGCCGCGCGCTTCTCGTCGTCCGCGGCGTTCATGTTGATGTACAACGCCTCCGACCCGACGGCTTCGATTCCCATCCGGACGTCGTCGACGTGCGGCAGCGCCGCGCGGAAGTCCAGGTGGATGCCGACGATCCGGTAGCCAGCGGCCGCGAGGGTCAGCGCCGTGGCCTCGCCCATGCCCGAGGACGCGCCCAGGATCAGGGCCCAGCGCTCGCGGTCGTCGGTCATGGCGATCCTCCGGGACGTCAGACTGGAAAGCCGCCGGCAGGGCGCGACGGTCGGCGTCCGGAGTCTACCCCGATCGGCCCTCGACGGCCGGTGGCGCCCGTGTACCGTTGGCGTCCGTGAGCCTCGATTCGATGTCTCCGGAGCTCGTGCTGCTGCTCGTCCCGCTGTTCGTCGTCCAGCTGGGACTGATGGTGCTGGCCGTGATCGACCTGCTGCGTGACGACAGACGGGTCCGCGGCGGCAACAAGGGCGTGTGGGCGATCGTGATCGTGTTCGTGAGCATGATCGGGCCGGTCCTGTACTTCCTGATCGGCCGCGAGGAGGGACCGGCCGAGCCGACGGCCCCGGGACCGGGTGCGATGCCCGGCTGGGGCAGCCCGCACGACCCACCGATCGCGAACGAGAAGGCGCAGCCCACGGCGACCGGCCCCGGCGACCCGTCCCTCGCCGTGGCGCCCACGGCCGCCGCGCCCAGGGTCACCGTGCCCGCCCCGTCCTCGCCCCTCCCGGCACCCGCCGTCGCGCCCGACGGGCAGGGGGCCATCGAGGTCGACGGTCTCTCCAAGCGGTACCCGGGCGGCGTGCTCGCGCTCGACGCGCTGTCAATGGTGGTGCCCGTGGGGTCCGTGTTCGGCCTGCTGGGCCCCAACGGTGCCGGCAAGACGACGACGCTCCGGCTGCTGGCCGGGCTCACCCGGGCCACGGCCGGCCGCGCCAGCGTCGCCGGGATCGCCGTCGGCGCGGACGGCCTCGAGGTTCGCCGCCGCCTCGGCTACCTGGAGCAGGATCCGCGCGCCTACGGCTGGATGACCGGGCGCGAGCAGGTGCGGATGCTCGGGCGGCTCCACGGCCTGGAGGGCGCGGTGCTCGAGGCGGCCGTCACCGACGCGCTCCGCCGGGTCGACCTCGCGGACGCCGCAGACCGCCGCGCGGGCACCTACTCGGGCGGCATGCGCCAGCGCCTGGGCATCGCCGGGGCGCTCGTCCACCGGCCGCCGGTGATCATCCTCGACGAGCCGGTCAGCGCGCTCGACCCGGAGGGCCGGCGCGACGTCCTGGGGCTCATCGCGGACCTCCGGGGCGAGGCCACCGTGCTGTTCTCCACCCACGTGCTGGCCGACGTGGAGCGTATCTGCGACCGGGTCGGCATCCTCGCCAGGGGCCGGCTGGTGGTCGAGGGTCCGCTGGCCGAGCTGCTGGACCGGTACGCGCTGCCGGTCTACCGCGTGGAGGCGGAGCCGGGCCAGGACGCCGCGCTCGGGGCGCTCGCGGCCCGGCTGCGTGGCCTCGACTGGGTCGACGGCGCGGCCGTCGAGCACGGCCTGCTCACGGTCGCCGTCTCGGATCCGGCGCGCGCCGGGCGCGAGCTGCTGCCGGTGGTCGCCGCCGCCGATGTGAGCGTCGTGTCCGTGGCACGTGCCCGGCCCACCCTCGAGGACGTGTTCCTGCGCCTGACCGGCGACCCGGACGAGGCGGCAGCATGAGCGGGTTCACGATCCTGCTGCGCAAGGAGATCGTCGAGTCGTGGCGGACCCGGCGGCTGCCGGTCGTCGCGGTGCTGCTCGTGATCTTCGGCATGCTGTCGCCGCTGACGGCGCGATACCTGCCCGAGATCATGGAGCTCGCCCTGGGCGACGAGCTGACGATCCCGATGCCCGTGCCCACGGCCGTCATGGCGCTGGAGCAGTTCCAGAAGAACCTGGGCCAGATCGGCGCCCTGGCCGCGATCGCCCTGGCGATGGGCAGCGTCGCCGGCGAGCTCGACCGCGGCACGGCGGCCCTCGTGCTCGCCCAGCCCGCGACACGGTCCGCGTTCCTCGCCGCCAAGCTGGTCGCGATCGGCGTCGTGCTGGCGGTGTCGATGGCGCTCGCCTCGGTCGTCGCGTGGATCTACACCGCGGTGCTGTTCGAGCCGCAGCCGGTCGGCGGCTGGGCGGTGATGGCGGTCCTGTCCTGGCTCGCGCTGTCGGCGTGGGCGGCGCTCACCTTCCTCGCCTCGGCGGCGACCGGGTCGACCACCGCTGCCGCCGGGCTGGGGTTCACGGCGCTCATCGTGCTCAGCCTCGTCGCGATCGTGCCGGCGCTCGACCGCGTCCTGCCGACGGGCCTGTCCGTTCCGGCGATCCAGCTGGCCGCGGGCCTCACCGCCGACCTCGACACGGGGCGCCTGGCGACGGCGATCGGGGGCACGGTCGTCGTGATCGGCGCCTCGCTGGCCGGTGCCCTGGTCGCGTTCCGCCGCCGCGAGCTCTGATCAGCGCCGGGAAATCGAGCGGCCCCGCCGTGGGCGGGGCCGACCTCGTCTGCCGTGGGCGTCGCGTCAGGCGCGGGCCTGGCGCTCCA
>CAYJOH010000004.1:6231-19457 GCA_964371685.1 uncultured Anaerolineaceae bacterium | reverse complement strand
TACGCGTCGGCCCGCTGCCACTCCCCGAGGTGCGCGGCGACCGCCTCGAGCAGCGCCGGCACCCCGGCCGCGACCGGCGGCGTCAGCTCCAGCCCCAGCTCGATCGCCTTCGGCTCCAGGCCCACCACGCGGACCCGGCGCGGCCACCGCTCCATCACGTGGAGGGCGCCGAGCAGCTCGCCCGCGCCGAGGTCGTGCACGCTCATCACCTGCTCGTGGCGGATCAGCGACGCGCCCTCGAGGTCGATCAGCGTCCCGGGCTCGCGGTCGGCGTTGATGACGTCCACCACGACCAGCCCATCGAGGTCGGTCAGGTACGGCAGGAGGCCGAGGCCCACCGTCCCTCCGTCGATCAGCTCCACGCTCCCCGGGTCCGGCAACGACCCGAGCAGCGACGGATCCGCCAGCAGGCGCTCGATGACGATCGCCCCCAGCGCCTCGTCCGCCTCGAGCCGGTTGCCCAGCCCCAGGACGGCGTACCGCCTCACGCCGGGACCTTCCACCGGAACGTGGCCTCCACGGCGTGACCGCCCCGCCTCGGCAACGGCCAGCCGCAGGCGGCGCAGTACGGGTGGTCCGGCCGCGCCTCGTTCTCGGCGTCGCAGGCCACGCAGGTCACGGGCGCCGCGACCACCTCGATCCGGACGTCGTTCCAGCCCCGCGCCCGGAGCGCGAGCTCCGCGTGCAGGCGGGCGGACTCGGGCGCGACGTGCAGCGGGTCCTGGACCCGGATCTCGAGCACGACGGGAGGCGCCGTCCACGGACCGGCCGCGGCGGCGGCCTCCGCGACCGCCGCGGCGAGCAGTCCGGCCTCATGCATCGGGGCGCTCCTCGCGCTCGGTGCGTGCCCGCTCCTCCGGTGCCTCGCCCACGAGGCCCAGGGCCTCGACGGTCTGCTCGGTCCGGATGTTCTTGTAGCCACTGAAGATCGACGACAGGACGCCGTTGCGCTCCTCGATGTCCACGAGGATCGCGCTGTACACGTGGTGGATGGCAAACGCGAGGAACAGGAAGGTCAGCAGGTGGTGGAACGTGCGCACCAGCGCGATCCCGCCGGGGAGCGAGTCCCCCCAGCCGAACAGGAGGTGGAACGGCCCCGACGGCATGATCCAGCCGAACAGCAGCAGCCCGGTGAGGATCTGCACGAACAGTCCCACCGAGACCACCGAGTAGGCCAGGCCGGCGAGGTGGTTGTGGCCGGTGTAGGGCACCGGGTGCCGGCGCCGGAACGTGTAGTAGCGCGCCATCTCGCCCAGCCAGTAGAGCTGGTCGCGGCGATGGGGAATGATCTGCTGCCAGCTCGAGAAGCTGTTGCCCACGAACCCCCAGTAGAAGCGGACGGCGATCGAGAGGCTGAACACGATCGCGAAGATCTCGTGCCAGAACCGGACGCTGGCCATCATCGACGACGCCTCGACCGGTCTCGACGGCGCGAGGAACGGCGAGTGGATGTACAGGCCGGTGACGGCGAGGACGACGATCGAGATCACGATCAGCCAGTGGGTGACCCGGACCGGGACCTCCCACACGTAGATCGGCTGCGAGCCGATGTGGCCCACCTCGTCGACGTCACCCGGCGGGTTGAGGTCGCGGTGCTGCGGGATGGCCGCCATCACCGCACCTCCACGCGCACCCGCTCGCGGCCCGTGGCGTCCACGACGTGCACTGCGCACGCCAGGCACGGGTCGAACGAGTGGATCGTCCGGAGGAGCTCGAGCGGCCGCTCCGGGTCGGCGACGGGCGTGCCTTCCAGCGACGCCTCGTACGGGCCGGTCTGGCCCTTCTCGTCGCGCGGGCCGGCATTCCACGTGGACGGGACGACCGCCTGGTAGTTCTCGATCTTGCGGTCCTTGATCCGGATCCAGTGGCCGAGCGCGCCGCGCGGCGCCTCGTGGAAGCCGAAGCCCTGGGCCTCGGCCGGCCAGGTGGAGGGATCCCACTTCGCGCCGTCGTGGATCCGCAGGTCGCCGGACTCCATGTTGGTCTCGAGCTCCACCAGCCAGCGATCCATGAGGTCCAGCAGGTAGACGGTCTCGAGCGCCCGGGCGGCGACCCGGCCGAGCGTGGAGAACAGCGCGGTGGGCTGGAGCTTGAGCTCCGTCAGCGCGCCGTCGACGAGCCCGCGGACGGCGGCGTTGCCGGCGGCGTACGCGACGAGCATCCGGGACAGCGGCCCCACCTCCATCGGCATCCCGTCGTAGCGAGGCGACTTGAGCCACGAGTACTTGGCGTCCACGTCGAGCAGGTCGAACGGTGGCGTGGGCCCGCTGTACTTGGGGCTGGTCTCGCCCTCGTAGGGGTGCAGCGCGGCGTCGTTGCCGCCGCCGTACTCGTACCAGGAGTGGGCGATCGCCTCGGTGATCTTGTTCGGGTCGAGCGCCACCAGGTTGCCCAGGTCGCCGCCGACGATGACCCCGCGGTTGAACCCGAAGGTGGCCTGGTCGGCCCGGTTGCCCTGCTGGAGGCCGCCGTAGGCCAGGTAGTTCCGGTGCCCGGCGCCGTAGCCCCACCACTCGGGATAGAAGCTCGCGACGGCCTTGACGTCCGGCACGTAGACCTGCTCCACGAACTCGCGCATCTGCTTGATGCGCTCGCGGATGAAGTTGGTCCGCTCGAGGTTGATGACGTTGGGCGAGGCGGGATCCACGGCGGCGGCCATGCCGCCCACGAGGTACGTCTGGAGGTGCGGGTTCTTGCCGCCCAGGACGGCGTGGACCTGGATGACCTCGCGCTGCCACTCGAGGGCCTCGAGGTAGTGCGCGACGGCCATCAGCTCCGCCTCGGGTGGCAGCTGGTACGCCGGGTGGCCCCAGTAGCCGCTGGCGAACAGGCTGAGCTGGCCCGAGTCCACCAGCTTCTTCACGCGCGCCTGGATGCCCGTGAAGTAGGCCGCGGAGCTCTTGCCCCAGGGCGAGATCGACTGCGCGAGCGCGGAGGTGGCGGCGGGATCGGCCTCGAGGGCGCCGGTCACGTCCACCCAGTCGAGGGCGTGCAGGTGGTAGAAGTGGATGACGTGGTCCTGGATGTGCTGGGCGCCGGCGATCAGGTTCCGGATCAGCCGGGCGTTGGGCGGGATCTCCACGCCCAGCGCGTCCTCGACCGCGTAGACCGAGGCGTGGGCGTGGACCGTCGTGCACACGCCGCAGATGCGCTGGGCCCAGATCCACGCCTCGCGCGGGTCGCGACCTTTGAGGATCAGCTCCATCCCCCGGAACATCGTCCCGGACGAGTACGCCGCCTTGACGGCGCCGTTCTCGACCTGGGCCTCGATGCGGAGGTGTCCTTCGATCCGGGTGACGGGATCGATGACGATTCGGTCGACCATCGTCCTCTCCTCAGGCGCTCGGGCCGTCGCCGTCGGGCGAGGCGGGGGTGGACGGGGTCACGGGCAGGGTCGGCGGCGGTGCCGCGGGCGGGCCGGTGCGCTCGGGGACGACCGTCCCGTCGGGGCCGATCGTCGCGCGCCGGCGACGCTCCCTGGCGCGTCTCGCGACCACGCCGGTCGCGTGGACGGCGGTCGCCACGGAGACGAGGCCGACCGCCGTGAGGCCGAGCGTCTGGGCGTCCATGTCGACACCGAACAGCTTCACGTCGGACAGCCGCTCGTAGAACGGGCTCATCCGCTCCCAGAAGCGCGGCGACGCGCACGCGATGCAGCCGTGGCCGGCGCCGATCGGCCAGTTCGTGCCGTCGTTCCAGCGGACCACCGGGCAGTTGTAGGTGGCCTGCGGCCCCTTGCAGCCCATCTTGTACAGGCACCAGCCGTTGCGGTGGCCCTCGTCGCCCCACGCCTCGACGTAGCGGCCGGCGTCGAAGTGGGCGCGGCGCTCGCACTGGTCGTGGATCAGGTGCCCGTAGGCGAACAGCGGGCGGTTGTACTGGTCCAGCGCGGGGGCCTTGCCGAACGTCAGGTAGTGGACGATCGTCGCCGCCGTGTTGGCCGCGTTGTGCGGGCAGCCGCCGAGGTTCACGAGCGGCTTGTCGCCGATGATGTCACCCACGCCCACGGCGCCGGTCGGGCCCAGGCGCGGGAAGCCGCCGTCCCAGGCACAGGCGCCGACGGCGATGACGAGGGCGGCGTTGGCGGCCATCTCCTGCAGGATCTGGACGGCGGTCTTGCCGCCGATGGTGCAGTAGATGCCGTTCTCGGCGGTGGGGATCGAGCCCTCCACGATGAGGACGTGGCCGCCCTCCTCGCGGATCCTGTCCAGGACGGCCTCGGCCTGGTGGCCGGCCCCGGCCATGATCGTCTCGTGGTACTCCCACGAGAGGACGTCGAGCACGACGTCGGCGACCGCGGGGTGGCTGCTCCGGAGCATCGACTCGGTGTTGCCGGCGCAGTCCTGGAATTCGAGCCAGGCGACGACGGGCTTCTTCTGCGTCTCGAGGGCCTTCACCACCTGCGGGGTCATCGCCGCCGGCAGCGCGAGCAGCGAGGTCATCGCGCTTGCGAAGCCGAGGAACCGGCGCCGGCTGATGCCGCGCGTCGCCAGGGCGGTCGCGAGCCAGCCGTCCGGCTCGCCCGCACCGGGCGGTGGCGCCATCGGCGGCGCGGCACCCGCGCCCGTCCGCAGGAGGGGGCTCTCGTGGAGCCCGCCGGCTTCGCCCATCGTCGTCTCCTCCAGGGCCTGCGACCGGGACGGGCACTCGCCCGCGCGTCCGATCGCGCCCGGCGGCTCGGCGTCTGCGATCGCCCTCAGATCGCCGGCGTCGATGGTCGTCGGATGGGGGAACTCTCCGGACCGGCGCCCGTGCGACAAAGGGCCGATGGGGGCGCCGGCGATGGGCCGAACGTCCCGCAGCGCCGCGGGCGGTCCGGTTTCGCCAGGCGGTCCGCGAGGGCCCGGCCGCGGTCCGGATTACGCGAATCGCCCTACGGCGCGGCCGCGGCGTGCACGGTACCCTCGGGATCGATGCGGGACTTGACCAGCCGTGCCCTCGACACGGCCACCGCCCTGGGCGCGACGTACGCCGACATCCGCGTGGTGAGGCGGCTCGAGGAGTCGATCAACATCAAGTCCACCCGCGTGGAGGGCGTGTCCGGCGGCGAGACCGAGGGCTTCGGCGTCCGCGTGATCGTGGACGGGGCCTGGGGCTTCGCCGCCAGCCACCAGCTGACCACCGCCGAGGCGGACCGGGTGGCCGCGGAGGCCGTGCGGATCGCGAAGGCGAGCGCGACGGCCATCCGCCACCCCGTCGTGCTCGACGGCCGGCCGCCCGAGGTCGGCCGGTTCGAGACCCCGGTCGCCGAGGATCCGTTCACCGTCCCGCTGGACCGCAAGATCGCGGACCTCCTCGCCGCCGACCGGGCGCTCAACGCCGTCAAGGGGATCGCCTTCACCGAGAGCCTGTACGCGGCCCAGCGCGAGTGGAAGACCTTCGCCGCCAGCGACGGCTCGTACACCGAGCAGGTCATCACCCACGTCGGGGCCGGGCTGGAGGCGAACGCGATCGAGGGCGACGAGCACCAGCGCCGGAGCTTCCCGGACAACGGGGGCCTGTGGGCCTCAGCCGGCTACGAGTTCGTCCGGGGGATGGCGCTCGAGGCCAACGCGGAGCGGATCGCGTCCGAGGCGGTCGAGCTGCTCAGCGCCCCGCCGCTCCCCGCCGGCACCCGCACGATCCTGCTCCACCCGAGCCAGCTGTACATGCAGGTCCACGAGAGCTGCGGCCACCCGACGGAGCTGGACCGCGCCTTCGGCACGGAGGCCAGCTACGCCGGGACCAGCTTCCTGACGCCGGACATGCTGGGCACGTTCCGCTACGGCTCGGACCTGTGCGACATCGTGGCCGACGCCACCGTGGTGGGCGGTCTGGGCACCTTCGGCTGGGACGACGAGGGTGTCGCGGCCCAGCAGGTCCCGCTGGTCAAGGAGGGGATCTTCGTCGGCTACCTGAGCTCGCGCGAGACCGCGCCCCGGATCGGGCGCCAGTCGGGCGGCGCGATGCGGGCGGACGGCTGGAACCGGATCCCGCTGATCCGGATGACCAACGTCAACCTGCTGCCCAAGCCGGGCATGAGCTTCGACGACATCGTGGCCGACACGGACGACGGCCTGCTGTTCGAGACGAACCGCTCCTGGTCCATCGACGACCGGCGGCTCAACTTCCAGTTCGCGACCGAGATCTGCCGCGAGGTCAAGGGCGGCAAGCCGGGCCGGCTGTACCGCAACGGCACCTACACCGGCATCACCTACGAGCTGTGGCGCTCGATGGACGCCGTGGGCGACGCCTCGTCGTGGCGCATGTGGGGGACCCCCAACTGCGGCAAGGGCGAGCCGGGCCAGACGGGCCACGTGGGCCACGGCGTCTCGGGCGCCCGGTTCCGCAACGTGCGCGTGGGGGTGATGGCATGAGCGAACGACACGGCATCGGCGGCGATCCCGCCGAGGCGCTCCGGCTCGCCGAGCGCGTCGCCTCGCTGGCGGAACGGGCGGGCGCCTCGGAGGCGGAGGCGCTGGTCGTGGCCGGTGAGTCGGCGCTCACCCGGTTCGCCAACTCCGAGATCCACCAGAACGTCGCCAGCGCGGAGGTGTTCGTCAACCTGCGCTTCGTGCGCGGCCGGCGGGTGGGCGTCGCCTCCACCGGGCGCACCGACGACGAGGGGGTCCGGGCCCTCGTGGAGCGGGCCGGTGACATCGCCGCCAACGTCGAGGAGCTCGAGGACTGGGCGGGCCTGCCCGAGGCGGACGCGCCGCAGCCGCTCGAGGCCGCCTGGTCGGACGGGACGGCCAGCGCGACCCCGGAGCTCCGGGCCGGCGGGGCGCGGGCCGTCATCGCCGCCGCGGACGAGGCCGGGGTCACCGCCTTCGGCTCGTTCTCCACGGACGCCGAGGCGGTCGCGGTGGCCAGCACGAAGGGGATCCGCGCCGCCGAGCGACGGACCACGAGCCAGCTGCTCACGGTGACGATGGGCCCCGATGACGGGACCGGCTACGCCGAGCAGTGCGCGGTGGATGCGACCACGATCGACGCCGCCGCCGTGGGGCGCGAGGCGGCGGAGCGGGCGCGGTCGAGCCGGAGCCCGGTCGTCATCGAGCCCGGTGACTACCCGGTGGTGCTCCATCACTACGCCGTGGTGGACCTGCTGGACATGCTTGGCTACCTCGGCTTCTCGGCCCTCGCGGTGCAGGAGGACCGCTCGTTCTACGAGCCCGGCAAGCGGGTGGCATCGCCGCTGGTCACGATCACCGACGACGGCCGCGACCCGGCCGGGCTGCCGATGGGCTTCGATGCGGAGGGCGTGCCCAAGCAGCGCCTGGCGCTGCTCGACGCCGGCGTGTGCCGGGACCTCGCGTTCGACGCCCAGACCGCCGCCCGCGTGGGGCGCCGGTCCACCGGCCACGGCCTGCCGGCGCCGAACCCCTACGGGCCGTTCCCGACCAACATGGTGATGGCCCCGGGTGACGCGTCGCTCGAGGAGCTGGTCGGCGGGCTGGAGCGGGGGCTGCTGGTCACCCGCTTCCACTACACGAACCCGGTCCACGGCAAGCGGGTGATCATCACCGGCATGACCCGCGACGGGACGTTCCTGGTCGAGGGCGGGCGGGTCGTGGGGCCGGTGCGCAACCTCCGGTTCACGATGTCCTACCTGGACGCGCTGGCCGGCGTGGAGGCGGTGAGCCGGGAGCGCCTGTGCATCCGCGGGTTCCTGGGCGGCAGCGTGGTGCCGGCCGTGCGCCTGGCCTCGTTCTCGTTCACGGGTGCCACGGCCGCGGGCTGAGGCGATGGGGATCGGTGACGCGCGGGCCGCGGACCTCACGGTGTACGTCGACGACGACGCCCAGGTCACCGTCGACACGGGGTCGCGGTTCGTGCCCGTGGGCAGCGAGGACCTGGAGCGGATCCTTGACCGGCTGGCGGCCGACGGCGGCACCCTCCGGCTGCTGGGCGCCCCCGCCCGCGCCGACGATGGCGACGAGCCGCCCGAGCGCGACAGCGACCCGGCCCAGGGCGCGGTCTCGCACGTGCTCGCGCTCGCCCACGCCCGCGGGCTCGAGGTGATCCGCGCCGATGGCTGAGCCCGGCGGCCGCGACGGCACCGTCCGCGCGCGGCTCGCGCGCCGGTTCGATCCGCCGGAGCTGCGCGAGATCAAGCGGCTGTGGGTCCGTCACTCGATCGCCGAGGACGCCCGCGACATCGACGGCCTGGTCGCGACGCTCGCGCCGGACTGCGTGTACGAGATCGTCCCCACCGGCCAGCGCTGGGAGGGACACGGCGGCGCAAGGGCGTTCTACACCGAGCTGTTCGCGGCCTTCCCGGACAACCGGTTCGCGCTGACGGACATCGTCGTCGGCCCGCAGGGCGTGTTCGAGGCGGCGCGGCTCACGGGGACGAACCTCGGGCCGTGGGCCGGCGTGCCGGCGTCCGGGCTGCCGGTCAGCCTCGACGTCCTCATCCTGTTCCCCTGGGACCCCGCCACGCGGCGGTTCCTCGGGGAGCGGATCTGGTTCGACCGGGGATCGTCGGGCGGGTCGTAATCGGGCGGGAAGCAGGGGTGGCGGACATCCCGGCGGTCCGCGAGATGACACACTTCGACCGTCGCGATGAGCATGCCGCCAGCCGAACCCAACCCCTCGTCCGGCCCCGCCTCGCGGGACGTCCGCCGCGAGCGGCTCGCCCGCGCCCTGCTCGCGATCGCGGCCGGCCTGGTGTACCTGCTGGCCGGGCCCGGCCAGCAGGACAACGACCCGTTCAACCCGCTGGCCGCCGCGCTGCTCCAGGGGCGCCTGTCCATCGCCGAGCCGATGCCCTGGATCGAGGGCATCCCCGCCCCGGATGGCGGCTGGTACGCCCCCCTCGCGCCGGGACCCGTGCTCGTCCTCCTGCCGGTCGTCGCCGTGGTCGGGCCGCACGTCCTCGACTCCGGGGTCCTGGCCGCCCTCGGCGGCGCCCTGGCCGTCTGGCTCGCCTGGGGCCTCGTGCGCCGGGTGGGCGGCTCGCCGCGTCAGGCCGCCTGGCTGACCGTCGGGCTCGCGTTCGGGTCGCAGCTCACCTGGATCGCCACCTCCGGCGGCCCGCACAACGTGGAGCACGCGCTGTCGATGGCGGCGATGCTGGCCGCCCTCCAGCTGGCGATCGCGGGTCGGGCGCCCCTGGCGGGCGGCCTGCTGTGGTCGTTCGCGGTGGCCTGCCGCGTGCCGATCGTGCTCGCCCTGCCCGTGTTCGCCTGGCTCTACCGTCGGCGGGTCGCCGCGTTCGTCGTGGGGGCCGCGCCGATCGGCGCCGCCCTGGCCGCGTACAACGTCGCCCGGTTCGGCAACCCGGTCGACTTCGGCCTGACGCGGATCACGGGCGGCGAGCCGCCGGTGTCGGTGCTCGACGAGCCGTGGTACGAGCACGGGATCTTCGCCCTCGAGTACCTGCCACGGGGCCTGCACACCATGCTCCTGCGCTCGTTCGACCTCGTGGCCGACCCGCCCTGGTTCCGCCCCAACTGGGCCGGGACCTCGATCCTGCTCACGATGCCCGCGCTCTTATGGCTGTGGCGGGCGCGCGACCGCGCGTTCCTCGTCCCGTGGCTGACCGTCGGACTCGTCCTGGTGCCGGACCTGCTCCACGGGGTGTCCGGGTTCGCCCAGTTCGGCTACCGGTTCATCTGCGACGTGCTGCCGATCCTGTGGTGGCTGCTCGCCTGGGTCGTGGTGCGTCACGGCTTGACGCTCGGGCTGCGGCTGGCGCTCGTGGCCGGGATCGTCGTGAACGTGTACGGGCTGGTGGCGGTCTGGGGGCTGGGCTTCGTCTCGTACTGAGCTGCGGCCCGGTTCGTGCGGCTGGGCCGTGCGGCTGCCTGCCACGCAGGCGTCCCGATGAAGGCGCGCGCGTTCTTGCCTGCCGTGTGGGCGAAACCGCGAAGGACAGGCCCCGCGGCGCGCCATTCCGCCTGCCGAGCAGGCGGAATGATGGAACATCCATCCGGACGCCTGCTCAGCAGGCAACCCGGGGCGGGGAAGTGCGCCGAGGACCCGCCGGCCGAGCCGCGCCCCTGGCGCCGGACCGGCCGCCTCGGCCGAACCCGAGAGACGCGGCGCCTCAACCGCCCGAGAGACGCTGACCCTCAGCCGCCCGAGACGCAGAACTCGTTGCCCTCCGGGTCCGCCATCACGGTCCACCGGATCGTGCCCAGCGACCGCTCCGCGATGAACGTGGCACCCAGCCCGGTCAGCCGCGCCACCTCGTCCGCCATCGACTCTGCCCGGAAGTCGAGATGCACCCGGTTCTTGACGACCTTGGGCTCCGGCACCTTCTGGAACAGGAGCGGCGGCAGGCCGGGCGTGCCCGGCTGCGGTGGCACGAGCCCCACGTACTGCTCGTTGACCTCCTGCCGCTGGTAGCCCAGGGCCGCCGCCCAGAAGTCGATGACGGACCCGTGATCGGCGCAATCGATCACGACCTCCAGCACACGCAGCGACACGGGAGCCCTCCTTGTTCGATGGCGAGTCAGGCGATGCCGAGGAACCGGTCGACGAGCCGCCGCTCCCAGAACGTGTGGACCAGGAGCAGCCACGCGACGACCGCCACGACCACCAATACCGCGTCACGGGGCGCGGGGATGCTGAACGAGAACCAGGCGCGGGCGACGGGCACGAACAGCATCACGATGAACCCGAACCCGAGCAGCAGTGCCAGCCGCGCCGGGCGCAGGTCGGTCGTGACCGGCTCCGCCACCGCGAACCACCGGGTGGGCGGCTCCACGAACGCGATCAGGAACAGCCCGGCGTAGACGAGAAACGCGGTGAGCGCCGTCTTCGCGGCGCCCAGCGACTCTTCGGTCGGCGGCCCGGCCAGCACCAGCGAGCCGTAGAACACGAACAGCCCCATCAGGCTCGACACGACCGCGGCCGGGACCACGAACCGCGCCAGCGTCCGGCCCAGCGTGTCGCGCACGCGCCGCCCGGGCTGCGCCCAGACGGCGAGCAGGGCGCTCGGGATGCCCACCGTGAACAGGGTCAGCGCGGAGGCGTTGCGGAGCTCGATCGGGAACGTGACCACCACCAGCGAGCTCACGACCACCAGCCCGACGGTCGCGATCCGGGTGAGGAACAGCTTGAGGATGTCCTGCATCCCGTTGAGGATCCGCTGGCCCTCCTCCACGGCCTGGGCCACGGCCGCGAACGAGTCCTGCATCAGCACGAGGTCCGCGACGCCGCGGGTCGCCTGGCTGCCGCTGCCCATCGCGATCGCGAGGTTGGCCTTCTTGAGCGACAGCACGTCGTTCACGCCGTCGCCGATCATCGCGACGTAGTGGCCGCGCCCCCGCAGCGCGTCGACCAGCCGCTCCTTCTGCGCCGGGGTGATCCGGCCGAACACGGTGGTCTCGGCGGCCGCCTTCGCGAACGCGTCGTCGTCGAGCCGGTCGAGCTCCGGGCCCGCGATCGAGGCGGCATCGACCAGGCCAGCCTGGCGGGCGAGGGCGACGACGGTCTCGGGGTCGTCGCCGGAGATGATCTTGACCGCGACGCCGGCCTCGCGGAAGGCGCGCAGGGTGGCCTCGGCCTCGCCCCGAAGCTCGTCGCGGAGCGCCACCAGCCCCACGGCGCGCATCCCCGCGGGGAGCGTGGCGGTCGCTTCGTCCTGCTGGGGCGGGAGGGCGGCCGGGTCGTCGTGCGTCGCCACCAGCAGGACCCGCAGGCCGCGATCCGTCCAGGTCCCGGACCGGGCCGCGAGCTCCGCCCACGCCGCCGGCTCGCCATTCGCGTCGGGCGCGAGGAACGGCCGCAGGAACGTCGGCGCGCCGAGGGCGATGATCCCCGGCGAGCCGGCCGGCGGCGCCTCGAACGCGACGGCGCTCCACTTCCGGGCCGACGAGAATGGCACCTCGGCGGCCAGCTCGCGCGGGGCGGCCGGCCACCGGGCGGCGATCGCCTCGGTCGTCTTGTTGCGGGCCGTCGCGCAGGCGGCAACGGCGGTCAGGGCCGCGACCACCTCCTCCTCCGTCGCGCCGGCGAGACCGGCCACCGCCTCGACCTCGAGCCGGTTGGCGGTCAGCGTCCCGGTCTTGTCCAGGCACAGCACGTCCACGTGGGACAGGCTCTCGATCGCGTTCGACTGCTGCACGAGCGCCCCGAACCGGATGATCCGCAAGGCGCCCAGGGCGTAGGCGACCGCGATCGACACGAACAGCCCGTTCGGGACGAGGCCGGCCAGGAGCGTCGCGTCCGCCACCACGTCGCCCAGCACCGAGGCCTGGACGAGGCCACGGACGACGAGCAGCACCTCCAGGTAGAGCACGATCCCGAGCACGACGCGGATCACGAGGTTGATCTCGCCCTGGAGCGGAGTGATGACCCGCCGGAACGACCGGGCTCCGGCGGTGATCCGGGTTGCCAGGCTCGCGGTGGAGACCTGCACGGCCACGTAACGGCCCGCTCCCGACGTCGCGAACGACCCGCTGAACACCTCGTCGCCCGGGCGCTTGCGGACGACGTCGCTCTCGCCCGTGAGCTGGGACTCGTCCACGCTCAGGGCGCCGTCGACGAGCCGGCCGTCGAGCACGACCTGGTCGCCCGCCTCGATCGCGATCAGGTCGCCCAGCACCAGCTCGTCCGGGACGAGCTGCGCCTGGGTGCCGTCGCGGATCACGGACGCCGTGGGGCGGGTGAGGAGCGCGATCCGATCCAGCGTGCGCTTGGCGCGGATCTCCTGGACGATGCCCACGACCACGTTGGTGGAGATCACGCCCAGCGAGACCAGGGCGTCGATCGGCCGGCCCACGGCGACCAGCGCGATCCCCAGCGCGAACAGGATGTTGTTCACGAACGTGAACACGTTCTCCCGCAGGATCTGGGCGTAGGTCCGAGTGGTCGGCGGCGGGGCCGTGTTGCCCAGACCCGCGGCGCGACGGCGCTCGACCTCGGCCGCCGTCAGGCCGGTCGCGGGGGTGGCGGGGAGACCGGGCTGCCCGGGGACCCCCTGCGCCCCGTGGGTCGTCGTCGGTGCCGCCGTCCCAGTCACGCATCGAGGATACGGCCGTGCCGCACCCGCGAGCGACGCGGCTGCCGCGCGGGCGGCTGCCGCCGGTTTGGCCCGCCGATTTCGGATCATCCGAACGAACCCGGCCTCGGCGACCCTGCCGAGGCACCTGTCAGCAGGGTTGGCGTCGCTTGGGGATCGATCCGGTGCCCGTTCGAGCGTGAACGGTGCGGCGACCGCTCCTCCCGACCCGGACCGGGCGCGCGCGGGTGGCCCGAATCGCCGGTCCGGACCCGGTGCCGTTCGGATCATG
>CAYJOH010000004.1:0-6131 GCA_964371685.1 uncultured Anaerolineaceae bacterium | reverse complement strand
GCGCTACCTCCAGGCCGTCCGGGCGGCGTCCGGGTACAGGCGCACCCGCCGGTAGGGTTCGCGGCCGCGCGACCGGGACACGAGGTTCGCGCGCTCGGCCATCTGGTGCTGGAGCCGGCGGATGTACGCGTTCTGGGGCGCCAGCTCCACCGGCTCCTGCTGCTTGATCACGAGGCCGATCGCCTGCTCGGTCTCGCTCAGCGCGGCCTCCCGTGGGTCCACCTCGAGCGCGAAGATCGAGGTCAGCGACGCCTGCATCTGCGCGATCGTGTTCGACTTGAGGACGTACACCGGCAGGGCGCGCTCCTCGGCCTCGCGGATCGCGGGCGGCTTCTGGCGATACTCGCTGCGGAGCGTCATCGCCACGTCGGCCTCGTCGACCTCGCGGGCCACGATCACCGGGAGCTGGAGGTCCCGGACCGCCTGCTCCAGGCGCTTGCGGCTGATCCCGTGGGGATACACGCGGAGCGTGGGCAGCGTGCCGCCCTCGACCTGGAGGGCGCCCTCCCCGAAGCCGGCCTGGTCGTCCTCCTCGAGGTCCTCGCCGTCCTCGGGCGCGCCGTCCTCACCCGGCACCAGGCGGGCGAGCCGCGCCTCCTCCTCGGCCTCCAGCTCCGCGGCGTTCACGGGACGCGTGCCCTCGTCCTCGCGCAGCGCGTTGAGCGCCTTCGCGGCCTCATCGCGCCATGCCTTCTGGCGCTGGAGCTCGCGCGCCTCGCGGGCGGCCAGCCCGGCGTTCGCGGCGGCCTCCGCCTCGGCCCGCTCCAGTGGCCCACGATCCGCGATCTCGCCGGCCACGAACGGCGCCCCGGGCGGCACGGCGAACCGCTCCCCCGGCAGCACGCTCAGCGGGCCCTGTCGGTCGCCCTCCTGGTTGCGCGCGGCCCGCTCGGAGCCGCGCTCGGAGGCGCCCCGGCCGGCGCGCCAGCCGCCGGACTGCCCGGGCCGGTACCCCGGCCGCTGCGGCAGGCGGTCCTCGCCGGCATAGCCGCCGGTGCGGTACTGCGACGCGCCCCGCCAGCCGGGCTCGCGGCCCCAGGCCCCGGCCCCGGACCCGGTCAGCCCGCTGAACCGGTCGCCGCCGGCGGCCTCGCGCGCGGACGGCTTGGGACGCGACTGCGACCGGTGGACGCCCTCCTCGTCCCGCCAGCGGAGCTCGGGTGCCACGGCGTCGCCGAGCAGGAGCGCATCGACGGTCGCCGCGACGTCGTCGTGGACCAGGACCTTCTCCCGATCCTGGATCTCGACGATCACGTCGAAGGTGGGCGGCGCCTTGCGCTCGAGGACGCTCTTCTGCGACCGCCGGCGCCGGGCCTCCTCGTCGCCCAGGGTCACGCTCTGGATGCCGCCGATGAGGTCCGAGAGCGTTGGGTTGAGCATCAGGTTGTCGAGGTTGTTGCCGTGCGCGGTGCCGATCAGCTGGACGCCCCGCTCGGCGATCGTGCGCGCTGCCTGCGCCTCGAGCTCCGTCCCGATCTCGTCGATGACGATGACCTGGGGCATGTGGTTCTCGACGGCCTCGATCATCACCTCGTGCTGGAGCGAAGGCGTCCGGACCTGCATCCGCCGTGCCTTGCCGATGGCCGGGTGCGGGATGTCGCCGTCGCCCGCGATCTCGTTGCTCGTGTCCACGACCACGACCCGCTTGCGCTGCTCCTCGGCGAGCACGCGGGCGGCCTCGCGGAGCATCGTGGTCTTGCCGATCCCCGGCCGGCCCATGATCAGGATCGACTTCCCGGTCTCGATGTAGTCCGCGATGATCTCGATCGTGCCGTACACGGCCCGCCCGATCCGGCAGGTGAGCCCCACGACCTTGCCGTTGCGGTTGCGGATCGCGCTGATCCGGTGGAGCGTGCGCTCGATCCCCGCCCGGTTGTCGTCGCCGAATGACCCGATGTGGTCCACGACGTACTGCAGGTCCGCCTCGCCGACCTCGCGCTCGAGCAGCGTGACCTCCGCGGACGGGTAGCGGGCCTCGGGCCGGCGGCCCAGGTCCAGGACGACCTCGATCAGCGTCTCGCGGTCGGGCAGGGCATGGATCGCCGAGACGATCTCCGGCGGCAGCGCCGCGAGGAGCACGTCCAGGTCATCCATCGTCTCGCGCTGATCCCGGGATCCCACGCTTCACCGACCTCCTTCTCGTGCCCGCTACCGTACCCCGGCCGGCACGAGGCGCGGCTCGGCGACGCGGACGAGGGTTTCCTTCATCAGGAGCGTGACCGTCGTCGAGGTCACGAAGCCTTCTTCCTCGAGCCGCCGGTCCAGCGGCAGCTCGTACGTGCGGACGGGCGCGAGCACCCCGTGCCGGCTGCCCACGGCGGGCTCCGCGCGCGCGGCGATCACCCCCAGCGCGTACCGGATCAGCGGTGCCACGTCCGTCTCCGGCCGGGCCATCAGCTTGAGGTAGTGCGGCTGGTCCTCCTTCGCCACGCCCACCTGGACGAACGCGTCCAGCTGCGTGCCGTCGGGGCCACCGCCGGGCGCCATCATCACGAACGCCTCGACGTCCGCGAACCGCAGGATCGGGGCGAGCGAGCTGCGCGGCACCCGCCAGTCGCGCCCCTGGCGCTCCCAGTCCGCGATCCGCAGGGCCTCGAGCCGCTGCACCGGCGGCGGCGTCACCGCCGAGTACAGGCGGGTCAGGGCGAGCGCGTCGATCGGCGTGGCGGGGCGGATGCCGGCGTCCCGGGCCTCGTCGTCGCTCCACGGCGCGGGCAGGAACCGGCCCGGCTCGCGGTACAGGAGCCGCTCCTCGCCGAACCGGATGAAGCCGGCCTGCATGAACAGCTCCACGTTGTCGTCGGCGTCCACGCAGGCGACGTGGAACCGGACGGCCCCGCGCTTGGCGCCGTCGCGGAGCAGGTGCTGGACGAGCCGGAAGCGCACGTCGCCGGCGTCCAGCCCGCCGACCGCGTCGAGCTCCACGACCGTCCATTCGTCGCGCAGGCCCTCGCGCTCCACGCGCAGGAGCCCCGCCACCTGGCCGTCGCGGTCGAATACGTAGAGCACGTCGTGCGGGCTGAACGCGCCCAGCGGCAGCCGGAACAGGCTGAACATGCCGATCGGGTGCGCGGACACCGGAAGGCCCAGGGACCGCGTCCCCTCGCCGTCCGCCTGGGCGAGCCGCGACAGCTCGCCGAGGGCCGCGAGGTCCGTCAGTCTGGCCGCCCGGACCTTGCCGCTGCTTCGGGCCACGGCGCGATCACCGTCCCTGCTGGCCGCGCCGGGTGGGGTGCGGCCGGCGGCCAACGCCCTCGCCCGGGTCCGCGTGCTCGGCGGCCATCGTCGCCACGAGGCGGTGGAAGCGGGTCTCCCCGGCCAGCTCCGGGTGGAACGCGGTCGCGATCACGTTCCGCTCGCGGACGGCCACGACCCGCCCGTCGTCGAGCCGGGCCATGACGTCCACGTCCGGCCCCACCCGATCGACGATCGGCGCGCGGATGAACACGGCGTGGACGGGCGTGCCACCGAGGACCGGCACCGCCAGCTCGGTCTCGAACGACTCCAGCTGGCGCCCGAACGCGTTGCGCTCCACCGTGATGTCGAGGAGCGGCAGGATGGGGGTCTCGTCGCCCACGATCTCACGTGCCAGCACGATCATGCCGGCGCACGTCCCGAACAGCGGCGCGCCGCGTGCCGCGAGGTCGAGGATCGGCTGCCGCAGCCCCCAGCGATCGATCAGGCGGCGCATCGTGGTGCTCTCGCCGCCCGGGATGACCAGCCCGTCCACGCCGTCGAGGTGCTCGGGCAGCCGGACTTCGACCGGCTCCACGCCGATCGTGCGCAGCACCGAGACGTGCTCCGCGAAGGCGCCCTGCACCGCGAGCACCCCAATCTTCACGTTCCGGGCCCCCCCGGCCTCGTCACTGCCTACCAACCGCGGACCGCGAGCCGCTCCTGCTCGGGAATGGCTTCCATGGCGAGGCCCCGCATCGGCGCCCCGAGGCCCTTGCTGACCTCGGCGATGATCTTCGGGTCCTGGTAGTGGGTGGTCGCCTGGACGATCGCGTTGGCCATCCGGGCCGGATCCTCGGACTTGAAGATCCCGGAGCCCACGAACACGCCCTCGGCGCCCAGCTGCATCACCAGCGCGGCGTCGGCCGGGGTGGAGATTCCGCCCGCGACGAAGTTGACGACCGGCAGCCTGCCGTTGGCGGCGACGTCCTTCACCAGGTCGTACGGAGCCTGCAGCTCCTTGGCCGCGACGAACAGCTCGTCCTCGCGCATCCCCTGGAGGCGGCGGATCTCGGCCAGCACGTCGCGCAGCTGGCGGACGGCCTCGACGATGTTGCCGGTGCCGGCCTCGCCCTTCGTCCGCATCATCGCCGCGCCCTCGCTGATCCGGCGCAGCGCCTCGCCCAGGTTCCGGCAGCCGCACACGAACGGGACCTTGAACGCGAGCTTGTCGATGTGGTTGGCCTCGTCCGCCGGGGTCAGGACCTCGGACTCGTCGATGTAGTCGACGCCCAGCGCCTCGAGCACCTGGGCCTCGACGAAGTGGCCGATCCGGGCCTTGGCCATCACGGGGATGGTCACCGCTTCCATGATCCCCACGATCATGGCGGGATCGCTCATCCGGGCGACACCGCCGGTGGCACGGATGTCGGCCGGCACGCGCTCGAGCGCCATCACGGCGACGGCGCCGGCTTCCTCGGCAATCTTGGCCTGCTCGGGCGTGACGACGTCCATGATGACGCCGCCCTTGAGCATCTGGGCGAGGCCCTTCTTGGTGGCCCAGGTGGAGGTCTCGGTCATGGTTGGCAGGGTTCTCCGGGAGGACGCGTGAGTGGCCTGCCGGCCGGTTTGCCCCGGGGTCGTCGCCCGTTCGAACCGGTTCGGTCCGGCGTCACCGCCGGATTATCGCACGGAGGCCGCCGGAACCCCAGCGGCACGCCCGGCGCCGGCGTGGACCGGACGGGTGGGCCGCCGAACACCATCGGGCGGGCGCCGCCGCGGCGGGCGGCAGCGTCAGTCGAGACGGACCGGCGACCCCGTCCGGATCGACTCGTAGGCCGCGTCGACCACCCGGATCGCGTACGCCGCGTCCCAGGCGTCGATCAGCGGCCGGCGACCCTCAGCGATCGACCTGACGAAGTCCGTGACCTCCGCGATCACGGACTCCCAGTGCCAGCCGCCCGGGTGCCAGGCGTCGGGCCCGAAGGGCACTCCGTCGACGGCCTCGCCGACGAAGTCCTGGTCGCCGCGGAACAGCCTGACCACGGGGTCGGCCATCTGGTCCACGAGGATCCCGCCCGTCGTCCCGTACAGCTCCAGGCGCTCGCTGTGGGGGACCTCCGAGACCGACGTGAAGCCGGACGAGAACAGGGCACCGCTCCGGAGCCGTCCGCGGACCTCCGCCGTGTCCTCGATCTCGTTGGGCAGCGGGAAGACCTTGGTGGCGAACGCCGTCAGCTCCTCCACCTCGCCCAGCAGCCACTTGAGCAGGTAGAAGGAATGGGCGCCGGTGTCCAGGACCAGCCCGCCGCCGAGCGCGTACCGCGTCCGCCAGTAGCCCGGCAGCGAGAGGTGGGCCTTCTCGTTGGAGCGCAGGAACGTGCGGGCATGGACCACCTCGCCGATGGCACCCGCCCGGAGCAGACGCTCGACGGCGGCGTAGGCCGCGGCGTACCGCGTGTTCTCGGCCACCATGAACTGGACGCCGGACCCCTCCGCCCGCCGGACGATCGTCGCGGACTCCGCGTAGCTGCCGGCCACTGGCTTCTCGAGGAGGAGGTGCCGGCCGGCGTCGAGGACGGCCTGCGCGGCCTCGACGTGGAGGTGGTGCGGGAGGATGAGGTCGACGATCGCGATCCCCGGGTCGGCAAGGACCTCGTCCAGGCTGAACGCCGGCCGGGCACCGAACTCGGCGGCGAAGGCGACCGCCTTGGCCCGGTCGATGTCACAGACCAGCGCCAGGTCCACCAGGTCCGCGAGCTGGCGGTAGGCCGTGGCGTGCGTCCGGGCGATGAGGCCCAGCCCCACGATCGCGACGCCGGGTCTGGATGGGCGCATGCCTGGTTCCTCCGAGGTGCCGGACCGGTCGGGTTCCCGGCGGATGTGCGTGGTGTGGGTTACGTCAGCGAATGACCCGGGCGCTCCTGCCCGCCACGAGCGCCTCGACCTCGGCCAGG
>CAYJOH010000003.1:0-20525 GCA_964371685.1 uncultured Anaerolineaceae bacterium | reverse complement strand
GCCGAGGGTCACCGTCTCCTCTCACGCACGCTTCGTCGTGCCGGGCGGGGACGCCTCTCGATGCGGCGGCCCGCGTGAACCGGGGCGGACCGGGGTTGGGCGGCTAGTAGCGCCTGGGCCGTTGCTCTTCCTTGGCCGGCTTCGGCTCGCGGCCCGGGCGGGGCGGTCGCGGCAGGGTCCCCGGCGCCATGTCCGGGGGCGGCTCCTGGCGCGGCCGCTCGTGCGCTGCGCGGGCCGCCTGGGCAAAGGCCGCCGCGACGTCGGGCGGGGTGTTCTTGGCCCACTCGGCCTCGATCTCGAGGGTCCGGGCCGATCGGGCCTCACGCTGCGCGCGCTCGAACGGGTATTGCTTCGTCATGCACGGACCTCTGTCTGCCGCTCCTGGCCGGACGCGGTCCGGGCAGTCTACTCCGGTCGGCCGCAAGACCTCCCGGCCCACCACACGCGCTTCACGGCTCGCCGAGCATCGTCACCTCCAGATCGGCGAGGCGACAGCCACCACCGATCGCCGTGCACGAGATCGTCCGGGCCCCGCCGCCCACCTCCGGCATCCGTACGGTCGCCGTGACCCGATCGTCGGCGGCCAGCTCGAGGACCGACCCATCGAGGATGAGCCGGAGATGCAGCGCGCCATCCTCCGTCCCCGGGAGCACCGTGGTCCCCTGGAGCTCGCGGCCGGCAACGAGGACCCGGCTCGTCCGAGCCGCCGACAGGCGCTGGTGGCGTGGGTCGAACCGGATCTCCGCCGCGGTGCCCCCGGCACCGGCGACGTCGAGCCGGATCGATGCCGCGCCGTCAGGGACGATCGACATCCGCAGCTCCACGCAGCCACCCCGGAACACCTGGACCCAGGGCCGGTCGTCCTGCACCGTGGCGTCGGGAAGCCGCTGCGTGGGGCCGCTGAAGCGCTCGACCTCGGCGGCGAGCGTGATCCGCACCTGGCCGTCGGCGTCCACCGAGACGACGCGGGGAAAGGTGAGGCAGCCCGCCCACGTGCGCGCCGACCCGCGTCGGGGCGGGTCCTCCGGGATCCATCCGAACAGCAGCCGGCGACCATCGGGCGCCGTGACAACGGACGGGGCGTAGAAGTCCGGACCAAGCCCGAGCCGGGCGGCGCGGCTCACCACGAACCGCGAGCCGGTCACCTTGCCGGTGAAGGCGACGACATGCGCGGGACGCACCCGTGGTGCCCGATCCACGACCGACACGACGAGCACGTCGACATCGCCGAGCCGGACGAGCTGTGGGCACTCCCAGCACTGGCTGTCGATCTCGTCGACCAGGACGTCCGGGGCGCCGGCGACCACGTCCTCGGTGGTCAGGAAGGGGCCCACGTACCGCCACGTGCGCAGGTCGTCGGAGCGGTACAGGAGGACCGTCCCCCGTCCGAGGTCTGTCCCCGCTCCGACGAGCATCGCCCACCCGCCGCCATCGGGCCACACGAATGGGTCCCGGAAGCTGTCCGGACGAATCCCCGGCGGCGGGCGGCGGATCACCGGTCCACCGGGCGCCTTCACCCAGGTTCGCAGGCCATCGTTGCTGGTCGCGGTGCAGATGGACGGCCGGGTGCGACCGTGCTGACGGACGACGCCGGTATAGAAGACGGTCGGCCGACCCGCCCGGTCGAACGCGAGGCAACCGGACCAGCACCCTGCTCGATCCGGTCCGCCGGGCCCGGGCTCGAGCGCGATCGGCAGGTGCTCCCACGTGACGAGGTCCCGGCTGATCGCATGTCCCCAGCGCATGCGACCCCAACGGGGTGCGTCGGGCCGGTACTGGTAGAAGGCGTGGAACGTGCCGTCGACAAAGGCCAGCCCATTCGGGTCGTTCATCCACCCGGATGGCGGCGTCAGGTGCAGCGCCGGGCGATCCGTCCCGGTCATCGGGTGGACGGCTCTGTGGACCATGCCTTGGCAAGGCTATCAGCGGCGTCGCCGTCGAATCTCCGGACACGACACGCGCGACGGCGGCTCCTCGGTTCGGCCAGCTTCGGGTCCTCGCGCCGCTGGGCGGTTGGACGAGCCCACGAGGTGCGATCCCAGCCGCTCGGCGGCCGGCCTGGCCCACCCGCCCCCGGGCCACCGCACGGATGCTCCGCCAGGCGGCCGAAACCTGACCGCGACGCTCTCGTTCAACCGCTACGCGAACGGCAGCGCGCCGCGAGCCTGTAACAGGGAGCGCCGGGGCCAGGGCGGACTCCAACACGTGCCGGGCTGGGCAATCACTTGCCGGCAGGCTATAATCCGCGACCTGGCACGGCGGCGTGGCCGTCTGCGCTCGACCCGATGACCGGCTCAGGTGCGCTGCCGGAAAGGAGCGCCATGCCGCATCGATCGCGACGCATCCTGATGATCTCGACTCACGGGTACGTGTCGGGACAGCCCGAGCTCGGCCGCCCGGACACGGGTGGGCAGGTCGTGTACGTCCTGCGCCTGAGTGAGTCCCTCGCCCGGCTTGGCTACCGGGTCGACATCATGACCCGCCGGTTCGAGGACCAGCCGGCGATCGAGCCGCTCAACGAGCGCGTGCGGATCGTCCGGATCCCGTGCGGCGGCAAGGCGCTGATCCGGAAGGAATGGATGTGCGACGTCATTCCCGAGTGGGTGACCAACGCGGAGCGCTTCATCCGGGCCAACCGGCTGGCGTACGAGCTCATCGACAGCCACTACTGGGACGCCGGCCTGGCCGGCGACGAGCTGGCGCGCCGGCTCGACGTCCCGCACGTGCACACGCCGCACTCGCTGGGATCCTGGAAGCGCGACAACATGGATGGGGATCCAGCTGACCTCGAGCGCCAGTACAACTTCGCCCGTCGGATCCGCGACGAGCGGGCCATCTACAACGCCGCGGACGCGCTGGTCGCGACCACTCCCCAGCAGCGCGACATCCTCGTCCGTGGTGGCTACGACGTCGCGCCGGCGAAGGTCGCGGTCATCCCGCCCGGCTACGACGACTCCCGCTTCTACCCCGTCTCGACCGCCACGCGGGACGCGCTCAAGCGCGACCTCGGCGTCGACGCGCATCTCGTCCTCGCCCTCGGTCGTGTCGCCGACAACAAGGGATACGACCTGCTCCTGCGGGCACTGCCCACCGTGCTCGAGCGGGTCCCCGACACGAGGCTCATGCTGGCCGTGGGATCCACGGAGCCGACCGCCGGCGAGGCCGCCCAGGTCGACACGCTGCACCAGCTCGCCGGAGCGCTCGGCATCGGCGACCGCGTCACGTTCGGCGACTACATCCCGGACGACAGGCTTGCGGACACGTATCGGGCCGCCGACGTGTTCGCGCTCAGCAGCCGGTACGAGCCGTTCGGGATGACGGCCGTGGAGGCGATGGCCTGCGGGACGCCCACGGTCATCACCACCGAGGGAGGCCTGTGGGAGATGGTCAACTGGGGCACGGAGGCGCTGTACGCGAACCCGCTCGACCCCGACGCCTTTGGACACGCGCTGACGACCGTGCTCCTGTACCCGCGGATCGCCGACCAGCTGGCGCGCATGGGCTCGCAGCGTGCGCGCTCCTCGTTCACCTGGAACGGCATCGCCCAGCAGCTCGTCAACACGCCGCGACTCCACCGACCCGACGCTCAGCCCGGACCGGCCGGCCCGAGATCCCCGGTCATGGCGGAGGGCATCGCCCGCGAGACGGCGTGGCAGCCGGTCGGCTCCTCGTAGCCGACCTCGACGGCACGCTGCTCGGGGACGAGCCGGCACTGTCCCGGTTCGCCGACTGGATGGGGTGCCGTCACGACCGGTACCGGCTGGCGTACGCGTCCGGCCGGCATCAGGAGTCGGTCGCGGCGGTCATCGCGAGCACCGCGCTGCCGGATCCAGACGCCGTGATCTCGGCAGTCGGCACGGAGATCCACGATGGGCGCTGGCGGCCGTGGCCCGGGTGGCTTGAGCGGTTCGAGGGCTGGGACGCAGCAGCCGTCCGGCGAATCCTCCGTCCGATCCGGTGGCTCGAGCTGCAGCCGGACGAGGCGCAGACGCCGCTGAAGGCGAGCTACGACGTCCAGGGGCTCACGGCTGCTGACCTGGCCACGGTCCGCCAGGCGCTGGCGGCGGAAGGCGTGGCATCCACCCTCGTCTACAGCGCGAATCTGCACCTCGACGTCCTGCCGCCCGCCGCCGGCAAGGGCAACGCCGCCCGCTTCCTGGCCGCTGCCTGGGCCGTCGCCCCCGCGGACGTCCTGGTGTTCGGCGATACGGGCAACGACATGCAGCTGTTCCAGCAGGGGTTCCGGGGCACGCTGGTGGCGAACGCGCTCCCCGAGCTCAGCCTCGCCGTGGGCGCTGACGTTTACCGGTCGCCGCTCCCGTACGCAAGCGGCGTTCTAGACGGCGTCATTCACTGGTCGGGTGGCTGAGGGCGTCGCCCCGGTCCTCTCGATCGTCGCCCCGCCGAACGCCTCCGCGAGGCGCATGACCTGGCTCCGGAGCCCGTCATCGAATTCGAACGGCGCGGCGATCTCGGCGAGGCGCGCCCGCCGGTAGCCGATGATCGCGTCGTGGGCCTCCTGCCCGGCCGGCGTCAGGCGCGCTCGTGATGCCCTGCGATCCCGGTCGTCCGGGCTCACCGCGATCAGCCCGCGCCGCTCCATGCGGTGCAGCTGGCGGCTGGTCGCGGGCAGCGTCACCCCGATGCGACGTGAGACCTCGCCGATCCGCATCCCGGCGGGCGACTCGCCGAGGACGACGAGGACGCGCCACTGGGGGAACGTGAGGTCGAGGTCCGGCCGTGCGGCGCTGATGGCCACCGTGGTCAGGGCCACCCCGGCGAAGATGATCTGCTCGAGCGATTCTGCGACCGTGAGCTGGCTGATGACTGTCATCGTGCCCTCGACGCGTGGAGCGGACGAACCTGGTTTCTGCCGCCGGCGGTGCATGAGATGCGGGGCCGGCGCGACGGAGTCTAGCGGCGCTCGAGCACGACCGCCGTGGGCGCAGCGTCGCCAGATCGTTGCCTGTAGGCTATCATCTTCGTCACAGACGGGACGCCGCTTCGGCAGAACGAAGGAGGGCGACGATGCTCCAGTTGACGGGCCGGGCGGCTGACCACCTGGTGCGGATCCGCCGCGAGCGCGGCATGGACGAGCGGGCAAGTGCACGGCTGGTCCGGAAGGAGAACGGCGTCAGGCTCACCTTCGTGATGACGCCCCGCGACGGCGACCTGCTCGCACAGGACGCCGGGGTCCGCGTGTATGTCGCCCCCGAGGTCGCGGACACGCTCGACCAGGCGACCATCGACGTCCGCGAGGACGAGGGCAAGAGCGTGCTGGTGCTCCGCCGCCCAGGCAAACCGTCGGCGCCCGCCAGGCCGGCGTAGGCGGGCTCCGAGGATCACCCAGGCCTTCCGGCCCGCGCGTCGCGAAGCGGCCCGCGCAGGTTGGATGCCCCGGCGTCTCGGTCCAGGCGCCTCAGCCGCCGGAGAGCCAGGCATCCGTCGCCGCGTCCGGGATCCCGCCGTAGAAGCGGTCCAGCACGCGGGCGAACAGCGATACCTCGGGAGCGGCCCGGTGGAACAGGGTCATGCACGAGTGGAGCTTGAGGGCGTCGACCGGGCCGAAGATCGCCTCCGCCGTGCGGTCGGGTGTCTCGAGGACCAGCCGGGTGCACTCGCGCAGGCGCGCGCCGAGGACCGGGTGCTCGAGGTAGGCGCGCGCCTCGTCCAGGGAGCCGATCGCGTACCACCGCGACAGCTCGCTTCGCCCCAGCCCCTGGACCTGGGGGAACACGAACCACATCCAGTGGCCGGCCTTGCGGCCCCGTCGGAGCTCCGCCGTCACGTTGGCGTAGACCGTCTCCTGGGCCGCCAGGAATCGTTCCAGGTCGTACGACATGCGCCGATTGTGCTCCTGGGAGCAGGAGCCCGTGGACATCTCCTTGCCAGGTGGCTATCATTCTGAGGCGCCCATTCGGTCCGTCCTTGAATAGAAACGGAGCCGTGAGCATCGTGACGCCGTCGGTCAGGTTGTCGGACGTCCACAAGGCGTACGGATCGGGCGAGGTCGCGGTCCACGCCCTGCGCGGAATCTCGATTGCGGTGCCGGAGGGCCAGTTCGTCGTGGTCCTCGGACCGAGCGGGTCGGGCAAGACGACCCTGATGAACCTCGTGGGCGGCATCGAGCGGCAGTCGAGCGGGTCGATCGAGGTGGCCGGCCGCGACCTGGCCGGGCTCAGCGACGCCGACCTGACCGCCTATCGTCGCGATACGGTCGGCTTCGTGTTCCAGTTCTTCAATCTCGTGCCGACATTGACCGCGATCGAGAACGTCCAGCTCGTCGCCGAGCTCGTCGGCAGGTCCGATGTCGAGGATTCGGTGCGAGCGCTCCAGGCGGTCGGCCTCGCGGACCGGGTCGATCACTTTCCGGCCGCACTCTCGGGTGGTGAGCAGCAGCGGGTCGCGATTGCCCGAGCGATCGTCAAGGGCCCGCCCCTCCTCCTGTGCGATGAGCCCACCGGCTCGCTCGATCTCGACACCGGCCGCCAGGTGCTTGGCGTGCTCCACCGGTTGAGCCGCATCGGCGGCCGCACGGTGCTCCTCGTCACGCACAACTCCGCGATCGCCACGATCGCGGATCGCGTGGTGCGGATGCGGTCCGGCGAGATCGCGGACGACTACCAGGTCAGCGATCCGCAGGTCCCCGAAGAGGTCAGCTGGTGAGGCTCCTTCGCCGCTCGCTCCGCCGGGACCTCGCCGGCCGGCGGGCGCAGTTCCTGGCCGTCGGCGTCACGATGCTGCTCGGGGTCGCCCTGTTCGGGGCCTCCTACGACGCGTTCCAGAACCTGACGGCGTCGTACCAGGGGTTGTACGACGACCTCGCCTTCGCCGACCTCACGATCACGGGCGGTGACCCGGCGACGGTCGCCGGGCACCTGGCGGGCGAGCCCGGCGTTGCCGCCGTCGGGACACGGACCGTCGCCGACGTTCCGATCGACGTCGGGGGCCACCGCTTCATCGGCCGGGTCGTCGGGATGCCCGCGGCGGGGCCGCCGCCGGTTGACCGGGTCCGGATCCTGCGGGGGGCCGGTCTCGACCCCGACCGGCCGGATGGCGTGCTCGTCGAGCAGCACATGGCCGCCAGCTTCGGGCTCGATCCGGGCGACACCCTGCGCGTCCTGGGGACCGCCGGCTGGCGGCCGGCGGTGGTGGTCGGTGTCGTCGCCTCTCCCGAGTACCTCTGGCCGGCGCGCAGTCGACAGGAGGTGCTCGTTCCGTTCGACGAGTTCGGGGTCGTCTTCGCCGGCGAGTCGTTTGCCGTGGCGTCACCGACCGGTGCCACGCACGAAGAGACGGTCGTCAGGCTGGCCGCCGGCGCGCCTGACGGCACGCTCGAGCGCCTGGTCTCGGTCGCGATCGATGCCGGCGCGTCGTCGACGATGACCCGGGACGAGCATCCGTCGAACGCAGCCCTCCAGGAGGACGTCAGCGGCTTCGGAGAGCTGTCGCTCGCGTTCCCGCTCATGTTCCTCGGGGCGGGCGCACTGGCGATGTCGGTGCTGCTCGGCCGGATGGTTGCCACGCATCGCTCGCAGATCGGGGTCCTGCGCGCCAACGGCTTCAGCCGACGGGCGATCCTTGCCCACTATCTCGGCTTTGGGCTCGTGGTGGGACTTGCCGGCTCGATCCCCGGCGCGATCCTCGGTGGACTCGCGGCCGCGCTGATCACCGGGCTGTACACGGGCGTGCTGTCGATCCCCACGAGCGTGGTCGAGGTCCGGCCAACGACCCTCGTCACCGGCATGCTGATCGGGCCGGCGGCCGGTGCGCTCGCGGCGCTCGGGCCCGCCCGCCGGGCGGCCTCGACAAGCCCCGCCGAGGCCATGCGGGGCGCCGTGCCCCAGGGACGGGGCACGATCAGCCTGGTGGAGCGCGTGGTGCCGCGGCTGCAGCGGCTCCCGGTGCGCTGGCGGGTGGTCCTCCGGGGTCTCGGCCGCAACCGTCGGCGGAGCCTCTCGACCGTGCTCGGGATCGCGCTCGCGACCAGCCTGATCTTCGTGTCGTGGGCCATGGTCGACACGGTCGAGATCCTGCTCGACCGCCAGTTCGTCCAGATCCAGCGCGAGGACGCCGCCGTGGTCCTGGCCGAGCCCATGCCCGCGAGCCGCATCGAGACGGCCGTCATGCCGGAGGGCGTCGTCGCCGCGGAGCCCGAGCTGACCGTGGCCGCGACCCTGGAGTTCGGCCCCGGTCGGTACGCGACAACGCTGGTCGGGCTCATGCCCGGGACCACGATGCGCTCGCTGCCCGATCGGGACGGGCGTCCGCTTCGCCTCGACGCAGGTGGCGTGCTGCTCGGGGTGGCCCTCGAGGAGCGGCTCGGGCTGCAGGTCGGGGACACCGTCGTCGCACATGCCACGCGTGCCGCCGGCGCGAACGGCGGCGACGCGGTCCCTGTCACGAGCCTCCGGGTGGACGGCTTCGTTGACGAGCCGTTCGGGACATTCGCGTACGCGGACCTGTCGACCGCCGCGACCGCGGCCGGGCTGTCGTCGGCCGACCCTCCGGTCACCATGGCGCTCGTCCGCTACGCGCCCGACGTCGATCGGGACGCGGTGCGGGCTCGCCTGTCACAGATGCCGGGTGTCGCCGCGGTCGTCGACAGCCGGGCGCTCTACGACACCGCCCGGTCATTCATGGGACTGTTCTATGCGTTCGTCGGCGTCATGCTCGTGCTCGGAGGGGTCATGGCGTTCGCCCTCGTGTTCAACACGCTGTCGGCGAACGTCGCCGAGCGGGCCACGGAGCTGGCGGCCCTCCGCACCATGGGCATGGCCCCGGCGACGATCGGGCGGCTCCTGACGGCCGAGAACCTGGTCCTGACGTTGATCGCGCTCGTGCCGGGCCTGCTCGTCGCCACGATCCTCGCGGCGGCGTTCATGGCCTCGTTCTCGAGCGACCTGTTCCAGTTCGACCTGGCCGTTCGCCCGACAACGTTCATGGGCACGGCGGCGGTCATCCTCGCCGTCGCCCTCGTGTCCCAGGTGCCGTCCCTGCGTGCCGTCGGCGGCCTCGATCTGGCACGCGTCGTCCGGGAGCACGCCACGTAGCGTCGACCTCCAGCGTGGCGCGCAGGCGCGCGATGGCGAATGGGCCGTCCCGCCCGAGGCCGAGCCGCCCTGGCCGCACAATGGGCACGGTGATAGCGAAGCTGCCCGTTCCGATCCTGCGAGATCCCGCCTTCGCGCGCCTGTGGTTCATCCAGGCGTCGACGCAGGTCGGCGGCAACATGGCGCTCTACGCGCTGACGATCCTCGTCTTTGCCACGACGCGCTCCAACACCGCCGTCAGCGCCCTCGTCATGTCCTTCCTCGTGCCGGCGATCCTCCTGTCCGCCGCGGCGGGCGTCCTGGTGGACCGGCTCGACGTCCGCTGGGCGCTGATCGTGCCGAACACCGTCCGGACGCTGCTGACCCTGGGGCTGGCGCTGGCCGGCGCGAACGTCGCCGTGCTGCTCCTCCTCAACCTGGGGGTCAGCCTGACGTCGGTCCTGCTCACCCCGGCCGAGGCGTCCATGATCCCGCGGATCGTGCCCAAGCCCCAGCTCGAGATGGCGATGGGGGTCTTCAACCTCACGCTCCAGGCGTCGTTCGCGGTGGGGTTCGCATTCCTCGGGCCCCTGCTGGTGGCGATCGCCGGTCCGTCGGCGACGCTGGTGGTCGTGACCGCGTTCTACGTCGGGGCAACCATCGCGACGCTCGGCCTGCCGTCGGCGCCACCGGTGGCCATCGAGCCGGGCATCGCGCGGCAGGCGATCCGGGAGCCCATCCGCCAGCTGCGGGAGGGATTTGCCGCGATCGGCGGCAACCGCGAGGTGAGCCGGCCCCTGCTGCACCTGGCCGCGTCGGCCTCGCTGGTCGGGGTGCTCGGCGTCCTGGGCCCGAACCTGGCGGTGTCGATGGGACTCGACCCCAAGGACCTGATCGTCATCGTCCTGCCGCTGGGGCTGGGGGTCGTGGGCGGGGTCGCCGGGCTGCGCTGGCTCGGCGCCGGCCTCTCCCGGCGGCGGGCCGCCGAGACGGGGCTGATCACGCTCGGGCTGCTCGCCGTCGGGATCTCGGCGGCCGGGCCTTTCGGGCGGGCGACGAGCCTGCCGGTCATCCCGCCGGTGGTCGTCCTGGCCTTCCTCGCCGGCGCCGCCTATGCCGCCACGACCGTGTCCGCCCAGACCGCCCTGTTCGAGAACATGCCGCCGGCCATCCGCGGCCGCATCTTCGGCGTGCTCGCCTCGATCGTCAGCGCGGCGAGCCTGCTCGCCGTCCTGGTCGCCGGCCCGTTGGCCGACGCGATCTCGGGCCAGGTCGTGATCGCGATCACGGCCGTAGGGGTCGTCGTGCTGGCCCTCTGGTCGGCGACCGCGTTCGGAGGGCGGCCGAGGACCGACCATGCGGCGACGGCGAGCCGGTAGCCGGCCGCCAGGCGGGCCGGGTCTGCGGGCAGGGACTGCGGGGGCCACCGGGCCGAACGGTCCGCTCGTCGCGTGCCAAGCGGTCCAATCGCGTGACCGGAGGGCCGAACATCGCGGTCCGAACGGACGCGACCTCGTGATCCTCGAGGCGCAAACTAGGTCCCGGCACCGGATGCCGACGGCGATCCCGTGCCTCCCGTCGCCACCACAACGCACGGGTGGCCGCGCCACCCGAAAGGACTGCGAGCATGGACCAGCACTGGGAGACCATCGACGGCAACGAGGCGGCGGCGCGCGTCGCCTACGCGCTGTCCGAGGTCATCTCGATCTACCCGATCACCCCGGCCTCGCAGATGGCCGAGCACTGCGACGACTGGGCGGCGGCCCACCGGCCGAACCTGTGGGGCACCGTGCCCGACGTGGTCGAGATGCAGTCCGAGGGCGGCGCCGCGGGCGCGATGCACGGGGCCCTGCAGAAGGGCGCGCTGGGGGCGACGTTCACGGCGTCCCAGGGCCTGCTGCTGATGATCCCCAACATGTTCAAGATCTCGGGCGAGCTGACGCCGGCGGTGATCCACGTGGCGGCCCGCGCGATCGCGACCCACGCGCTCTCGATCTTCGGCGACCACAGCGACGTGATGCACGCCCGGGCGACGGGCTGGGCGATGCTCGCGGCCGGCTCGGTCCAGGAGGCGCACGACTTCGCGCTGGTGGCGCACGCGGCCACGCTCCGGTCGCGGGTGCCGTTCCTCCACTTCTTCGACGGGTTCCGGACCTCGCACGAGGTCAACAAGATCGCGATCCTGTCCCGAGACGACCTGCGCGCGCTGGTCCGCGAGGAGGACGTGCTCGCCCACCGCCGCCGCGCGCTGACACCCGAGTCGCCCGTGCTGCGCGGCACGGCGCAGAACCCGGACGTGTTCTTCCAGGGCCGCGAGGCCGCGAACCCCTACTACCTCGCCGTACCGGGGATCGTCCAGCAGGTGTTCGACGAGCTGGCGGTGCGCACCGGGCGCCAGTACCACCTCGCCGACTACTACGGCGCCCCGGATGCCGAGCGGGTGCTGGTGGTGATGGGCTCCGCGGCCGGCGCCGTCGAGGAGACGGTGGACGCGCTGGTCGCCGCGGGCCAGAAGGTGGGCCTGCTGCGCATCCGCCTGTTCAACCCGTTCCCGGCCGCCGAGGTGCTGGCCGCCCTGCCGCCGACCGTCCGCTCGATCGCGGTCCTCGACCGCACGAAGGAGCCGGGCGCCGTCGGCGAGCCGCTGTACCTCGAGCTCGTATCCGCGATCGCCGAGGCGATGGACGGCGACACGGCCCCGTTCGCGGCGATGCCCCGGATCATCGGCGGCCGCTACGGCCTGGCGTCGAAGGAGGTCACCCCTTCGATGATCCGGCCGGTGTTCGACGAGCTGACGGCACCACGGCCCAAGCGCCACTTCACGATCGGCATCTACGACGACGTGACGAACCTGAGCCTGCCCATCGACCGCGAGTTCCGGCATCCCCGCCCCGCGGGCGAGGTCCAGGCGCTGTTCTTCGGCCTCGGCTCGGACGGCACCGTGGGCGCCAACAAGGCGTCGGTCAAGATCATCGGCGAGGGCACGGACCTCTACGCCCAGGGCTACTTCGAGTACGACTCCAAGAAGTCCGGCTCGATCACGACCTCGCACCTCCGCTTCGGGCCGCAGCCGATCCGCTCCACCTACCTCGTGGACAACGCGGACTTCGTGGCCTGCCACCAGTTCAACCTGATCGAGAACAAGCGGGTCCTCGAGCTGGCCAAGCCGGGCGCGACGTTGCTGCTCAACGCCCCCTACGGGCCCGACGAGGTCTGGGACCACCTGTCCGCCGAGGTCCAGCGCCAGATCGTGGACAAGGGCATCGACCTGTGGGTCATCGACGCGTTTGCCGTCGCGACCGAGGTCGGCATGGGCAACCGGATCAACACCGTGATGCAGCCCTGCTTCTTCCAGCTGGCCGGCGTGCTGCCGGCGGAGGAGGCGATCACCCGCATCAAGGACTCGGTCAAGAAGACGTACTCGAAGCGCGGCGAGGCCGTCGTGCAGCGCAACTTCGCCGCCATCGACCAGTCGCTGGAGCGCATGGCCCACGTCACGCCGGGCCCGGTGCGGGCCGCCGTGCCGGCGATCCCGTTCATCCCGGAGACGGCGCCCGACTTCGTGAGGCTCGTCACGTCGCGGCTGATCGCCGGCGACGGCGACCTGCTGCCGGTCAGCGCGATGCCCGTGGACGGCACCTTCCCCACCGCCACGACGCGCTACGAGAAGCGGGCGATCGCCCAGCTGATCCCGATCTGGGACGAGGCGATCTGCATCGACTGCGGCAAGTGCGCGATGGTCTGCCCGCACGCCTCGATCCGGATGAAGGTCTACCCGGAGGACGCGATCGCCGGCGTCCCGGCGACGTTCCCCAGCAAGGAGTTCAAGTCCCGCGAGCTCGTCGGGCACCGGATCACGATCCAGGTCGCTCCCGACGACTGCACGGGCTGCGGCGTGTGCGTGGACATCTGCCCCGCCAAGAGCAAGTCCGACGTCAGCCACAAGGCGATCAACATGGAGCCGGTGCTGGAGCACCGCGATCTCGAGCGCGAGCGGTGGGAGGTGTTCAAGACGATCCCGCAGCTCGACCGCAGCCTGATCCCGCACGACACGGTCAAGGGCGCGGCCCAGCTGGAGCCGCTGTTCGAGTTCTCGGGCGCGTGCGGCGGCTGCGGCGAGACGCCCTACCTGCGGCTCGTCACCCAGCTGTTCGGCGACCGGATGATCGTGGCCAACGCGACCGGCTGCTCCTCGATCTACGGCGCCAACCTGCCGACCACGCCGTGGGCGACCAACGCCCTGGGCGAGGGACCCGCGTGGGCCAACTCGCTGTTCGAGGACAACGCGGAGTTCGGGCTCGGCATGCGGCTCGCCCTGGACGTCCAGACGAGGCTTGCCCGAGAGCTGGTCGCGAAGCTGGCCCCGGTCATCGGCGACGGCCTCGCCCGCGAGATCCTCGACGCGCCCCAGGCGATGGAGCCCGAGATCGCGGCCCAGCGCGCCCGCGTGGAGACCCTGCGCACGGCGTTGGCGACCGTCGCCGGCGAGCACGCCGCGGACGCCGCCCAGCTCCTCGCCCTGTCCGGCGACCTCGTCCGCAAGGGCGTCTGGATCGTCGGCGGCGACGGCTGGGCCTACGACATCGGCTACGGCGGCCTGGACCAGGTCCTGTCCTCCGGCCGCAACGTCAACATCCTGGTCCTCGACACGGAGGTCTACTCCAACACCGGCGGCCAGTCGTCCAAGGCGACCCCGCGGGGCGCCGTGGCGAAGTTCGCCGCCGCCGGCAAGTCCACCGGCAAGAAGGACCTGGGCGCGATCGCCCGGTCCTACGGCAACGTGTTCGTGGCCCAGGTCGCGATGGGCGCCAACGACGCCCAGACGATCAAGGCGTTCCTCGAGGCCGACGCCTGGCCGGGACCGTCGCTGATCATCGCCTACGCCACCTGCATCGCCCACGGCATCGACATGAGCAAGTCGATGTCCCACCAGAAGGACGCGGTCAAGAGCGGCTACTGGCCGCTGTACCGCTACCAGCCCAGTGAGGGCGACGACGGCACACCGTTCAAGCTGGACTCCGTCAAGCCGTCGATCCCGATCCGGGAGTTCGTGGCCACCGAGACGCGGTTCGCGATCCTCGAGCGCACGGATCCGGAGCGGGCCGCGGTGCTCGCCGAGCTGGCCCAGGCAGACGCGGACGAGCGCTGGCGCTACTACGAGCAGCTGGCCGGCATCCACCGCGTGGTGCCGCACCTCCACCATGCCGACGGCGACGGTGCCGCCGGCGCCGATGGCGAGGCAGCCGCTGGGCCGGACGTGGTGCCGGTCGCGGCCGGTGACAACGGGAAGGGAGACCGGTGATGGGCGTCGACCTGCACACTCGCTACCTCGGTCTCGACCTGCGGTCGCCGATCGTCGCGTCGTCGTCGCCGCTCACCGCCACGCCCGCCGCGGCGCGCCGGCTGGAGGAGGCCGGCGCCGCCGCGATCGTCCTGCCGTCCCTGTTCGAGGAGGAGATCCTCAACGAGGAGATCCAGCTCAACCGTTCCCTCGAGGCGGGCAGCGAGCAGTTCGCCGAGGCCCTGGGCTACTTCCCGGCGATCGAGGCGTTTCCCGGCGTCGGCGACCGGTACCTCGAGGGCCTGAGCAAGACCAAGGCCGCGGTCTCCGTGCCGGTGATCGCCAGCCTCAACGCCACCACCCAGGGCGGCTGGGTCCGGTACGCCCGCCTGATGCAGGACGCCGGGGCAGACGCCCTGGAGCTGAACCTGTACCACGTGGCGGCGGACCCCACGAGCACCGCCGCGGACCGCGAGCAGATGGACCTCGAGCTGATCGCGGCCGTGCGGGCGTCGGTGACGATCCCGCTCGCGGTCAAGCTCAGCCCCTACTACTCCGCGCTGGCCAACTTCGCGGCGCTCGCCGACGGGGCGGGAGCGGACGGCCTCGTCCTGTTCAACCGCTTCTACCAGCCGGACCTGGATCTCGAGACGATGGAGGTCGTCGCGCGGGTGGAGCTGAGCCGCCCGGGCGAGCTCCGGCTGCCGCTGCGCTGGATCGCGATCCTGCGGCCGCAGCTGGGCGCCAACGTCTCGATCGCCGCCACCTCGGGCGTCCATTCGGGCGCGGACGTGATCAAGGCGCTGATGGTGGGCGCGGACGTCGCGATGACGACCTCGGCCCTGCTCCGCAACGGCCCCCTGCACCTGCGGGCGATCGAGACCGAGATGGTCGAGTGGCTCGAGGAGCACGAGTACGAGTCCGTCGGCCAGCTGCGCGGCAGCGCCACCCAGGCGTCGGTCGAGGACCCGTCGCTGTTCGAGCGCGGCAACTACATGACGGCGCTGCGCTCGTGGGCCACGCCGCCGGACCTCGTCCCCGCGTAGCCCCCGCAGGTCGGGGCGGCATCGGAGGGAGGGCTTGGCATGCGCTACGCCATCGACATCGCCCCGCTCGGGGAGCTCGCGGATCCGCACGCGATCGTCCGGCTGGCCGTCGCCGCGGAGGCAGCCGGCTGGGACGGCGTGTCCACGTGGGACAGCCTCGGGGTGTCGATGGGGACGGTGGCGCCGGACCCGTTCGTCGCCCTCGCCGCCGCCGCGTCCGCGACCACGCGCCTGCGGCTGATCCTGTCCGTGGTGGCGCTGCCCCGGCGCCGGCCGCAGCTCGTCGCGCAATCCGCGGCGACGCTCGACCGGTGGAGCAACGGGCGCCTGGTCCTCGGCGTGGGCAGCGGCGGCGACCCGGGCGACTTCGAGACGTTCGGCGAGCCGTTCGAGGCGAAGGCGCGGGTCGCGCGGATGGACGAGGGGCTCGCGCTCATCGACGCGTTCCTGCGCGCGGAGCCGGTCAGCCACGACGGCCCGTCGTACGTGGCGCGCGGCGTCGCGGCGGTGGGCCCCCGGTCCGTCCAGGAGCCGCGGCCCCCGATCTGGATCGGCGGCATGAAGCCCGGGGCGCTGCGCCGGGCCGCCCGCTGGGACGGCTGGATCGCCATCGGGACGTCCGACGACGGGTCGTCGCTCGTGCTCACGCCGGAGGCGTTCGGCGGGATGGTCGAACGGCTGGACGCGGAGCGCGCCGCCGCCGGGCGGGCGGATGCCCCGTTCGACGTGGGGGTGTTCGCGTTCTCGGAGCCGTCGGAGCGGGACCTGGTCGCCCGGTACGCAGACGCCGGCGCGACGTGGTGGCTGGAGAGCCTGTCGCCGATGCGCGGCTCGCTCGACGACCTGGTCGCGCGCGTGGAGGCCGGCCCGCCGGGCTGATGCGGTCGCTCGCCGCCATCGTCGCCGGGACATGCGTCGGCCCCGGGCAGTGCCCGGGGCCGACGGGACCGGCCCGGGAGGGGGGCCTGGCCGGTCGAGGTGGCTGCCCCGCCGAGGGTATGCAGAGGCGCCCGAGGTCACGGTGGACCAGCTCGAGCGGCGATCGCGATGCGATCAGGGCCCGCGACGTTGCAGGCACATCGCAAACACAGGCGCCACGCTAACCACTGATCAGGAGCCGGGCGCCACCTGCTCGCTGCCGGGCCAGGCAAGCACGAGCACCAGCGCCGCGTCGGTGTCGGCTGTGAGCCGCCATGCCGCACCGCGGTCGATGACCAGGAGCTGGCCCGGGTCGGCGTGCTCGACGGCACCGTTGCGGATGACCGACACCGTCCCGTCATGCACGAGCACGGCGAGGGCGCCGTCCGTGTCTCCGGCCCCGAGCTCTCGGCCGGCGCGGACACGGGTCAGGACGACGCGCAGGCGGTCCGCCCGGGCCAGCGTGATCGTCGCTCGCCCGGCGTCGTGCCCCGGCGGCTCGGCGGCCAGGCGCTCGAGCTCGCGGGCGAGGTCGAACACCGCCAGCGGGGGCGCCACCTCGCGGGCCGCGCGCTGGTCGGAGCCGCTGGTCTGGTCGGTCGACTGTGCGGTCACGGCCGGGTCCCCACGCCGATCGAGCCGCGCCACGCGCCCGTCTCGATGCCACGCGACTCGATGAACGACTTGAACCTGCCGAGGTCGTCCTGGATGGACCGCTTGACGATCCCCAGGGCGTCGCCGAGGTGCTCCGCGGGGCCTTCCGGGTCGACGTCCATGCCCAGGGTCACCCGGGTGCGTGCCGGGCCGAGCGCATCGAACGTCACGACGCCGTCGTTCCGGGCGCCGCTCGTGGACACCCACGCGATGCGGCGGTCGGGCACCTGCTCGGTGATCCTGGCCTGCCACGTCTTCGCCTGGCCCCCGACGGACGCGGTCCACTCGAGGGTTGCGTCATCGAGCTGGACGACGCGCTCGACGCTGTCCATGAACTGCGGGAAGCTCTCGAACTGCGTCCACTGGCCGTACGCGGTCGAGACGGGGACCTCGACCTCGATGGAATCCTGGATCCTGCTCATGCGGGGCGCTCCTTTCGGCTGACCAGGCTGCTGCGCAGCTCGCCCAGGAGGCGATCGGCGTGCCGGCGCTGGTCGACGAGCAGCTCGGCGAACAGCCCGTCGGGGTCGTCCGCGGCGTACAGCTCGTACGCGTCCATGGCCTCGAGGGTCGAGGTCAGCGCCTGGAGCACGTTGTAGGTCCGATCGTCCACCGGCGGAGCCTCGAAGGCCCGGTCCGGCGACGGCGTGTGGCTGGCGTGGGTCACGAGTGCACCTCCATGCCCGAATCGTCGGGGCCGCGGGGCTGCAGCCGTCCTGCGGTGTCCCGCGGTCGCCTTGCAGGTGGCTCGCACCCGCCCTCCGACGGCGGGTGCAGCCGCGGTCGTCGTGTGACAGACTCAGCCGCGCGGGGTCCACATGAGGGGTCGATGAGCGGTCAGGTCCTGCGTCTGGATGCCTTCCGGTGCCTGCGGCCCGCCTACGACGACCTGCTGCGCCGCGAGCTGGTCCCCGACCTCGTGGGCATGTCCGGCCTGCTCGATGCGTACTGCGCCCGCCAGGGTCCCGACGATGCCGGGCCGCGCCTCGTGGCCACCGTGTGGTCGTCCGGGACGGCGATGACGGCGGCGATGGGTGCAGGCTTCGGTGCGTCGCACCCGGATCACGTCGACGCCACCGCGGACCACCGGCCCGAGGTCGTGCCGCTGCTGCTCGGGCACCGCTACCTGCCGGACGCGGTGCCGCTCCTCGTGCGCGTGCTCCGGGGACGGGTGCGTCCGGGCGAGCTGGCCGCCTATGCCGAGGATGTCCGTCACGGCGCACTGGCCGACGCGCAACGGGACGACGGCCCCGTGGCCGTGTACCTGGGTGCCGTGGTCACCGGCGGGCCGGACGTGTTCGTGACGCTGAGTGCCTGGCGGCGCTGGACCGACATCGAGGCGGCGACCGGCGGCGACGTCCATCATCCGCGGGCGACCCGGCGGCCGGAGCGCCTCGTCGACTGGGACGTGGAGCACTTCGAGGTCGTCGCCGCGCCCGCGCTCGGTGGCGTCGCCGCGTCCTGACCCCGGCCACCGACCGATCTGTCTCGCGGTTGTTACGCCTGACCCGCCGCCGCCGACGTGGCTGTGGGGTGCGCCCGACTAGGCTGCGGACCGTCGATGCGGGGTTCGAGGGGCCTCCGAACGTCCAGGGGTGCCCTCCGGTTCCGAGGACCGCGCAGTGAGGAGTCGTCGTCGCATGTCAGCATCCCCGGGCCCGGTCGGGCCCACGAGCACCGTCTACCTCGAGGCCGGCCCGGCCGACGCCGAGACCGGTGCCGGCGCCCGTCGACGCCTGATCGAGACGGCGCGGGCCGGCCGGCACCTGCGCGAGTTCGGCTATCGCGTCGTCCTCGTGCGGCGCGACGCGGAGACCGAGCGGGGCGCCGTACGCGGGGGACGATCGGGTCGACCGACCCTCGACACCCTGCCCGCGGACACCCGCGGCTGGCTCGTCAGCGGCCAGCTGGACGCCTGCCTCCGGGCGCGGCGCACCGGCCGGCTGCGCACGGTCCTGGTCGGGCCCCGGTCGCCTGGGGAGACGATGGTCGACCGGCCGGCAGACCTCCACGCCCGGAGCCTGCTCGACGCCGTGCTGGCGATCGTCGCCGCGGAGGCGATGCCCGCCGGCTGACGCGACCCGACCCGCCGCACGCGCCGAGCCCGCGAACCCCGCTCCCATGACCCGGCACGAGGCCGTCCCGGCCCAGGACCGCGGGCGATCGACGCTGCCCCGTGGGCTACCGGCGGTCGCGCACGACGGCGATCACGAGGGTGGCCGCCATCAGCAGCGCCATCGCCCCGACGGCCAACCAGAAATTATCCGCGTCGTCGAACAGCGGGAGCTGGAAGTTCATGCCCAGCACGGACGACACGAGGCTGGCCGGCAGGAGCATCACGGACACGACGGTCAGCGTCTTGACCGTGTCGTTGGTGCGCTGCGCGACGCGCGTCATCACGAGGTCGTAGGTCCCGATCAGCAGGTCACGCGCCGTCTCGACGGCGGCCAGCGTGGCGTCCAGCCGCTCCAGCAGCCCGGGCCACGGCCGCCCGAGCTTCTCGTGGAGCTCGAAATCCGGTCGGGCGAGCGCCGCGAATGCCTGGCGGTGGGGCGCGAGGCCGCGCCGGAGCGTCGCCGCCCGGCCGCGCAGCGAGGCGAGCTCGTCGATGACGGACACGGGGTTCCGGGCACGCAGCGCGTGCTCGTCGAGCGTGTCGATCCGCCGCTCCAGATCCTCAACCGCGAGCAGGTACCCTGCGAGGATGGCGTCCACGATCGCCGCGGTGAACGTCGCCGCGTCCAGGGCACCGACCTGGGTCAGGTCGTCGATCTCGTCGCGGAACCGGTCGAAGGCTTCGACGGCGTCTTCGCGCACGGTCACGACGACGTTGGGGGCGACCACGAGATCGAGGCCGACGATGTCGACGCCGCCATCGTCCGCGGACTGGGCGCTGCGCAGGCGCAGGTGGACGTAGGCATCGTGCCGCCGGAGCAGCGCGCGACGGCGGCGCGCGGAGAGGAGCTCCGCGGTGGCGGCACGGAGCCCGAGCGCGTCGACGACGGCCCGCAGCGTGTCCGGGTCGCGACCCGCGACGTCGACCCACAGCAGCTGGTCGTCGCGGATGCGCTTCGGCGGATCGGCGAACAGGTCGATCGAGCGGTCGCTCCCCCGCGAGTCGTAGAGACGTGCCTCGACGGACGTCCCGGCCGACGCGCGCGTCACCTCGAGAACGCGAGGAGGGCGGCCGCCGCCGCCGCGAACCCGGCGACCCCCAGCTCGAGCAGGAGCATGGACAGCTCGTCCCGGAGCGGCGCGCGGGTGCCCGGGGCGTCGATCGGTGCCTGGTCCAGGGCCACGTGGGTCCTCCTGCGGGGAATGCTCGGCTGGGTTCGATCGCGATCCTCGGCTGCGCCGGCTTCCAGCCGCATCACGCCGCCCCGCGGCCGGGTTGCGCCCGCATGCCGTCTCGGCCGGCCGGCACGGGTCCTCGCCTGATGGGCGCCTGGCGGCGTCGCCTGATCGCGGCAGTTCCCGTCCTCGTCGGGCTCGCGGGCGTGGGCGCGATGGCCATGGTCAAGCTCGCGCTCAACGAGGCGGTCGATCGCGACATCGGGTTCATCCCGTCGATGGCGGCCGTGGTGATCGCGGCCT
>CAYJOH010000002.1:8444-23957 GCA_964371685.1 uncultured Anaerolineaceae bacterium | reverse complement strand
GCGGGGGAGCGGCGGTTCGTCGTGGTCCCGCGCCGGGACCCGGAGACCGGCGAGACCTACGGCGTGGCCACCCACCTGCGCACAGAGGCGCCGCGGCGCGCAACGCCACCGCCGCCGACCTGAGCCTGTGCACCGGGCGTCGCACAGGATCGCGCAAATCACGCCAACGGCCGAGTCCCCGGGCCGGTTCCGGCGCCGGATGGAGCGAATCGCTGCGTCTGGTGCTGCGCATCGCTCGATCTCGGCCCTGCATCGTCGCCCGGAACCCCGACATGGAGCGACTTGCGCGATCTCGCGCGACACGGCCGAAGGGGCCGGTCGACGCGATGCGGCGGCGGGAACGGCGGCCTCCGTGGCCGACCCGGCCCCGTAGCATGGCGCCACCCAGCGTCCCACTCCAGCGGGGGTCCCGCCCGTGTCCGCCGACCTCGACCTCGACCTCGATCGCCCCAATCGCATGGCCCGCACGGCCTTCGAGGCCTCGCTGCCCCGCGCCGCGTACGTGGACGAGGCGTTCCTCGACCGCGAGCGCGAGGGGATCTGGTGGTCCGAGTGGGTCGCCGTCGGGCGGGCGGAGCAGCTGCGCGAGGCGGGCGACTTCCTGTCCGCGGACATCGCCGGCGAGCGGGTGATCGTGGTCCGGGACCGGGCCGGCGCCGTGCACGGTCACTACGACCTGTGCCGCCACCGCGGCTCGCGGCTGACCACGGCTGACCAGCGCCCGGACCCGGAGAGCGGTGGCCCGCCGGGGCCGTCCGGGCGCTTCAAGGGCGTCATCCGCTGCGTGTACCACTCGTGGTGCTACGAGCTGGACGGTCGCGTCCGCAACGCGCCGTTCCTCGGCGAGTCGGACCACTTCGACCCCGCCGCCTTCGGCCTCCACCCGGTCGCCCTCGACACCTGGGGCGGCTGGATGTTCGTCAACCTGTCGCCCGAGCGGGTGGCCGCGGGGCACACGCTGGCGGCGCAGCTGGGCGGGATCCCGGACCGGATCGCCCGCTACCCGCTGGCGGACCTGCGGACGGCGCGGCGAATCGCGTACGACGTACGCGCGAACTGGAAGGTCATCGTCGAGAACTACAACGAGTGCTACCACTGCGCCGGCGTGCACCCGGAGCTGTGCCGGATCGTGCCCGCGTTCAAGGAGCGCGGTGGCGGCAGCCTGGACTGGGACGCGGGCGTGCCACAGGCCGAGGGCACGTTCACGTTCACGCGCACCGGCACGTCCGACCGGGCGCCGTTCCCTGGCCTCGACGAGGCCGAGCGGAGCCGCCACAAGGGCGAGCTCGCGTACCCGAACCTCATGATCAGCCTGTCGGCGGATCACGTGGCGGCATTCCAGCTGGTGCCCAAGGCGCCGGACCGCACGCTGGTGGTGGTGGACTTCCTGTTCCACCCGACCGAGATGGCGCGCCCCACGTTCGATCCGTCGGACGCGGTCGAGTTCTGGGACCTCGTCAACCGGCAGGACTGGGCGGTGTGCGAGGGCGTCCAGGCGGGCATGACCTCGCGCCGGTTCGCCGTCGGCTGGTACGCGCCGATGGAGGACCTGAGCCTCGACATCCGACGCTATGTGGGCGAGCGCCTGGGCACGGAGACGCCCGGCGGCGACGCGGCGGTGCGCGCGTGAGGCGCGACTGGGATGTGGTCGTCGTCGGGCTGGGGGCGCTGGGGTCGGGGGCCTGCTACTGGCTCTCGCGCCGCACGGGGCTGCGCGTGCTGGGGCTGGAGCAGTTCGAGATCGGGCATCCCAACGGCGCGTCGGAGGACGTGAGCCGGATCATCCGCCACTCCTACCACCGCCGGGACTACGTCCGGCTCGCGCGGCGGGCCTACGACACGTGGGCCGAGGTCGAGCACGAGAGCGGGACGCAGGTCGTGTTCCGCACCGGCGGCCTGGACGTCGGCCCGCGCGAGCCCGCGCCGGGCGTGGGAATCGACATCGGTGACTACGCCCGGGCGATGGCGGCCGAAGGCGTGCCGTACGAGGTGCTGGACGCGGCCGAGATCATGCGCCGCTGGCCGGCCTGGCGGCTGGACGACCGCCACCACGGGCTGTTCCAGGCGGAGGCGGGCATCGCGGACCCGTCTCGAGGGAACGCCGCCCACCGGCGGCTCGCCGTCGCCGCCGGCGTGGAGCTGCGGGAGCACGCGCCGGTGACGCACCTGGCGAACACGGGCGGCGAGGTGGTGGTCACGCTGGCCGGCGGTGGGCGGCTGACGGCCGGGCAGGTGATCGTCGCGGCCGACGCCTGGACCAACGACGTGCTGGCGTCGCTGGACCTCCGGCTGCCGCTGACGATCACGCAGGAGCAGGTCTCGTGGTTCACGCCCCGCGGGGACCCGGCGCTGTTCGGCCCCGATCGGTTCCCGGTCTGGATCTGGATGGACGAGCCCTCGTTCTACGGCTTCCCGGCGCACGGGCATCCAGGGCCCAAGATCGGGCAGGACGTCGGCGGCCGCGAGGTCACGGCCGCGACCCGCACGTTCGAGCGCGACGAGGCGGCGCATGCCAGGACGACGGCCTTCCTGGGCGAGCACCTGCCGGGCATGGCCGTGGCGCCGTTCCTCACCAAGACCTGCCTGTACACGCTGACCCCGGACCGGGACTTCGTGATCGACGTGGTCCCCGGGCACCCGGGCGTGCACGTGGTCCTCGGATCGGCGCACGCGTACAAGTTCGCGTCAGTGCTGGGCCGGATCCTCGCCGAGCTCGTGGTAGACGGCGGGACGCCGTCCGCGCCGGAGCTGGAGGCGTTCCGCATCGACCGCCCGATCCTCCGGTCGCCGAGCCCCGCCCGGTCGTTCATCATCTGAGCCCAGCTCCGCACGTCCCCTGCCGTCTCGCGATGCGGGCCGCGACATGTGGCAGTTGCACGGCCCCCCATGCCTGTGCCACGCTCCGGCCCACCCGCCGCCGAGGACGGCGTGCCCGGCCGCCTGCGGAGGAGCGACGACCGGTCGAGGACACGAGGAGGATTCACATGCTCCAGCCTCCGCGCATTCGCGCCGTGAGGTCGATTGCGGTGCTCGCCCTGGTCGGCGGTCTGCTGTTGCCCGCCGCGGCCCCCGCCGCCGCGGCCGATCCCCTGATCCTGCGCGTCGGTACCGACCAGAAGCTCGAGACGCTCAACCCGTGGCAGTCGGTCACCGTCGCCGACTACGAGATCTTCCAGCTCCAGTACGACATGCTGGTGAGCTTCGGCCAGAACCTGGAGGCGGTGCCCGGTTTCGCCGACGAGTGGAGCTCATCGGCGGACGGCCTGACCCACACCTTCCACATCCGCGATGGCATGAAGTGGTCCGACGGGCAGCCCGCCACGTGCGAGGACGCCCGCTGGACGTACCAGTTCGTGCTGGACGTGGTCGCATCCGAAGACGGCTACGTGGGGTCCGGTTACCTGGAGCCGTACCTGACCAACGCCGGCGCCAAGTCGGTGGCCTGCACGGATCCCAGCACGCTGGTCGTCGAGACCGAGTTCCCGACCACCTTGCTGACCCAGGCCTACATCCCGATCCTGCCCGCGCATATCTGGTCCGAGTACACGCAGCAGCAGATCGGCAACACGGAGGCCGAGGGCTACTTCGCCAACGAGCCCGTCGTCGTGGGCTCCGGCCCGTACGTCGCGGTCGAGTGGGAGCCCGGCCAGTTCATCCGGATGGCCCGCAACGAGAGCTACTGGGGCAAGGCGGGTGCCGCCGACGAGGTCATCTTCCAGACGTTCTCGGGCAGCGACACGATGGTGTCGGCGCTCAAGGCCGGCGAGGTGGACTACATCCGCGGCATCAGCGCGGACCTGTGGGACGGGCTGGTGGGCGAGCCGGACATCCAGACCGTCGAGGGTTTCTCGAACGGCTACTCGTACATGGCCTTCAACACCAAGGGCAACACCGACGGCTACAACGGGTCCACGTCCGCGCTGACCGACCCCGCGTTCCGCGACGCGCTCGGCTACGCGCTCGACTTCGACCGGCTGGTGGACGCGACGCTGGCAGGTCATGGGGTGGCGGGCGACTCCAACGTGCCGCCCTACCACGCCAACTGGTACGTCAAGCCCGAGGGCCGCCGGACGTTCGACCTCGCCGAGGCCGCCCGCCGTCTCGATGCCGCCGGCTACACGCTGAACGCCGACGGCAAGCGGGTCGACAAGGAAGGCAAGCCGATCACGCTGCGCGTCACCTGGCCCGACTCCGAGGAGGAGATGTCCACCAACGCCCAGTTCATCAAGGGCTGGTGGGAGGAGGTCGGGGTCGGTGTCGACGCCTACGTGACCGAGGAGGGCAAGCTCATCGACGACCTGGCCGGCCCGGGCCTCGATGGCACGGCCGACTGGGACATCGAGCTGTGGGGGTGGGTCGGCGATCCCGACCCGATGTCGCTGCTGTCGTTCTTCGTCAGCACCCAGATCGACAACCTCAACGACAGCTTCTACTCGAACACGCGGTACGACGAGCTGTTCGAGCTCCAGCAACGCGCGGTCGACGCGACGGAGCGGTTCGGCTACATCGAGGAGATGCAGGAGATCTTCTACCGCGACGCGCCGTACCACGTCCTGTACTACGACAACGTGCTCGACGCGTACCGGACGGACAAGTTCGTCGGCTGGACCAACCAGCCCCCTGAGGGCGGCACGCCGATCTTCGGCTACGGCTACCCGGGGTACCTCGCGCTGATCGACGCGGCGTCGGTGACGCCGGAGCCGACCGAGGCGGCACCGACCGCGGTCCCGTCCGGGTCCGCCGAGGCGACGCCGGCGCCCTCCGGTGGTGGCGAGACGCCGGCCTCGAGCGACAACACGATGCTCATCCTGGGCGCCGTGGTGATCGTCGTGGTCGTCGTGGCCGGTGCCCTCGTCTTTGCACGGCGCCGCAAGGGCCCGAGCGTCGAGGACGAGTGATCCGCCACACCCGGTCCTCCGGGCCGGGTGAGCCCGTGGCAGCAGCAGGGGACGACCGCCAGGCCGTCCCCTGTCAGGCTGCCTGACTGGGGAGGTCGATGGGCGCGCACTACATCCTCCGCCGCCTCGCGACGGCGGTGGTCACGATCATGTTCATCGTCCTCCTCAACTTCCTGCTGTTCCGCGCCATGCCCGGATCACCCGAGCGGATCCTGCTCGGGCGGCTGCCCGGGGTGACGCCGGAGATGGTCCAGCAGACCCGCGAGCGGTGGGGCCTGGACGACCCGCTCCTGCCCGACCAGTTCGTCGCCTACGTCGCCTCGACGGTCCAGGGCGACCTCGGCTTCTCCTATGCGGGCCGGGGCCGGACCGTGACCGACGTGCTGGTCCAGCACCTGTGGCCCACCCTGATCCTGTTCGGGCTGGGCGAGATCCTGGCCATCGTCCTTGGCCTCGTGCTGGGGGCCTATTCGGGGTGGAAACGCGGCGGCCTCGTGGACCTGGTGGGGAACGCGGTCTCGCTGGTGCTGTACTCGATGCCCTACTTCCTGCTCGGCATGGGGTTGCTGCTTGTGTTCGCGACCGGGCTCGGCTGGTTCCCGACGTTCGGGATGTCCACGGCCGGCGCCCAGTACGAGAGCATCTGGGCCCGGCTGTTCGACTTCGGCTCCCACCTCGTGCTGCCGCTGGCGACCGTCGCCCTCGGGCTGATCGGGCAGTACGCGATCCTGATGCGCTCGTCGGTGGTGGAGACGCTGTCCGAGGACTACGTGACGACGGCGCGGGCGATGGGCTTCCGTGACACGCGGATCCTGCGGCACCATGCGCTGCCCAACGCCATGCTGCCGACCGTCACGCTCGTCGCGATCAACCTCGGCTACGTGGTGGCCGGGGCGATCACGGTCGAGGTCGTGTTCAACTGGCCGGGCCTCGGCACGCTCACGGTCGAGGCGCTCGCGAGGCGCGACTACCCGGTGCTCCAGGGCGTCTTCCTGCTCCTGAGCGTCGCCGTGGTGTTCGCCAACTTCGCCGCCGACCTGCTGTACGGCGTGCTCGATCCGAGGGTCCGGACGTGAGCGCCCCCGCCGTGCCGGCAGGCACCGCGCCGGCCATCACCGCGCCCCGCCGCCGCCGCTTCAACGCCGCGCGCCAGCTCCTGGCCCGACCGGACGGCATGGCGGGGGTCCTGATCCTGGTCGTGTTCACGCTCCTAGCCCTGGCCCCGTCCCTCCTCGTGGGCGAGCTGCAGACCGCGGTCACCGCCACGGGCCCGCGGCTGTCGCCGCCGTCGGCCGAGTTCCCCATGGGCACGGACGAGCTGGGCCGGTCGATGCTCAATCTCCTTGTCCACGCCACCCGGATCTCGATGGTGATCGGCCTGCTGGCGACGGTCGTGACCGTGTTCGTGGGGGCGGTCCTCGGGATCGTCAGCGGCTTCGTCGGCGGGTGGTTCGACACCGTGTCGATGCGCGTCGCCGACTTCTTCCTCGTGATCCCGACGTTCGTGCTCGCGATCATCCTCACGGCCCTGATCCGCGACCTGCTGGGGACGGGATCGAAGGAGGTGTTCGGGATCCGCCTGAGCCTGCTCACGATCGTGATCGTCATCGGCATCACCAGCTGGTCGTCTACGGCGCGGATCATCCGCAGCCAGACGCTGTCGCTCAAGGAGCGGCCGTTCGTGGACCGCGCCCGAGTCGTCGGCGCCGGGGGTGCCTGGATCATGTGGCGGCACATCCTGCCCAACGTCACCAACCTCGTCGTCGCCAACGCCGTCCTCGTGTTCGCGGGCGCGATCCTGACCGAGACCACGCTCTCGTTCGTGGGGCTCGGTGACCCGTTCCAGCCATCGTGGGGCCAGATCCTCGACGCCGCCCGGAGCGTCGGGGCGCCGAGCCTCGGCGCATGGTGGTACTTCGTGCCGGCAGGCGTGTGCATCGTGCTCGTGGTGTTCGCCTTCACGCTGCTCGGCAGCGCGCTCGACGCCGTCCTGAACCCCAAGCTGCGGACCCGGCAATGAGCGAGCCGCTTACGTCCGGGATCGTCGTCCCCGCCCAGCGGCGGCTCGACGCCGTAGACATCCGCGGGCGGCGCAAGTGGCCGCTGCCGAAGCAGGCTGACCCCGATGCGCCGCTGCTGGAGGTGTCGGACCTCTCGGTCCGGTTCCGGCTCGCGTCGGGCAGCGTGCGGGCCGTGGATGGCGTCAGCTTCCGGCTCCAGGACGCCGAGGCGCTGGGGATCGCCGGCGAGTCCGGCTGCGGCAAGACGACGACGGCGTTGTCCCTGGTCCAGCTCCTGCCCGCGAACGGGCGGATCCGGTCGGGGAAGATCGAGCTGTTCGGGATCGACCTGGTGCCGAAGACCGCGACCCAGCTGGCCCGGTATCGGTGGCGCGAGATCTCGATCGTGTTCCAGGGCGCGATGAACTCGCTCAACCCGGTGCGCCGGATCCGGGACGCGATCGCGGAGCCGATCGAGGTGCGGCTGGGGCAGTCACAGGACGCCTCGCGCAGGCGCGCAGGCGAGCTGCTGGAGCTGGTCGGGATCCCGCGGAAGCGCGGGTCGGCCTACCCGCACGAGCTGTCGGGGGGCATGCGCCAGCGGGCGATGATCGCGATGGCGCTCGCGTGCGACCCGGCGATCCTGATCGGCGACGAGCCGACGACCGCGCTGGACGTGATGGTCCAGGCCCAGATCCTGCAGCTGCTCGAGCAGCTTCGGCGGGACCTCGGGCTGTCGCTGATGCTGATCACCCACGACCTGTCGGTGATCGCGGAGACGTGCGATCGGGTCATGGTCATGTACGCGGGCCGGGTCGCCGAGGAGGGGCCCGTGCGGCGGGTGTTCACCTCCCCGCGCCACCCGTACACGAAGAAGCTCCTGTCGGCCTTCCCGAGCATCCACGCCGACCGCCGCACGCTGGACACGATCCCGGGCATGCCGCCCGACCTGCGGTACCCGCCGCCCGGCTGCCGGTTCGCGCCCCGCTGCCCGGCCGCGATGCCGGTGTGCGCCGAGGTGGTGCCGCCGGAGGTCACGTTCGCCGACGGCGTGCGCGTCGCCTGCCACCTGTACCCGACCTCGGACGTGGGCGCGGTGGCGGCCGCGGCCACCATCCAGAAGCAGGACACCGTGGCGCCCACGGCGGAGCCCGCGGCATGAGCGACGAGCTGATCCGTCTCGAGGGTCTCGAGGTGCACTTCCCCGTCCGCGGTGGGGCCCTGGACACCCTCACCGGCCGCCAGCGCGGCGTCGTGCGGGCCGTGGACGGGATCGACCTGTCGATCGCCAAGGGGGAGATCCTGGGCCTGGTCGGCGAGTCGGGGTCGGGCAAGACCACGACCGGGCGCGTGATCGTGAAGCTGACCCGCCAGACGGGCGGGCGCATCCTGTTCGCGGGGCAGGACGTGTCCCGGCTGTGGGGCACTCGGGCCCTGCGCGGCTACCGGCGTCGTGTCCAGATGATCTTCCAGGACCCCTACGAGACGCTCAACCCGAAGCACACGATCGGCCAGTTCGTGGCCGAGCCGCTGATCGTGAACCGGATCGCCACCTCTCGCGAGGATCGCGAGCGGCGGATCCACGAGGCGCTCGAGGCCGCCGGGCTGCGGCCGGCCGCCGACTTCGCCGGCCGCTACCCGCACGAGCTGTCCGGCGGCCAGCGCCAGCGCGTCGTCATCGCCGGGGCGCTGGTCATGGACCCCGAGGTGATCGTGGCGGACGAGCCGGTCTCGATGCTCGACGTCTCGATCCGCACCGAGCTGCTGCGGCTGATGATGGACCTCCGCCGGGCGCGCGGGCTGACGTACCTGTTCATCACCCACGACCTGTCGCTGGCCTGGGTCCTCGCGGACCGGATCGCGGTGATGTACCTGGGCAAGATCATGGAGATCGGGCCCGCGGAGCGTGTCATCCGCTCGCCGCGCAACCCGTACACCCAGGCGCTCGTGTCCGTCGCGCCGTCGCCCGATCCGCCGGCGGAGGGCCAGCACGCCCAGCGCACGATCCTCGAGGGCGAGACCCCCGACGCCGCCCACGTCCCGCCGGGCTGCCGTTTCCACCCGCGCTGCCCGCTGGCATTCGACCGCTGCCGGGTCGAGGAGCCGCCGCTGTTCGACGTGGGCGGCGACCAGCGTGCGGCCTGCTGGCTCGCCGAGCCCGGAGCGCGCGGGCTGCCCGTGGCCGAGGCCCCACCAGCCACCGCGCCCGCCGCGCGGCCGGCGGCCATGGAAACGCCCCCGGCGGTGCCGGGGGCGTAGTCCGCTGGAGCCGCCGCCGGACGGTGTCCTCGGCGCGTGTCGTCGGCCTGTGTCAGGCGGCGGCCGTCTCGCCCCCGCCGTCCACGAACTTCCAGGCGACCCAGCCGAGCGCCGCGCCTACCACCGGAGCGACGATGTAGATCCAGATCGCGGCCAGGTCCGCGCCCATCAGCGCGGACCCGAGCGATCGCGCGGGGTTGACCGACGCCCCGGTGAGCGACGCCGTCGCGAAGTGGATCGCCACCAGCGTGAGCGGGATCGCGAGCGCCGCCAGCGCCGGCGTGCGCCTGGTCGAGGCGAGGATCACCGCGATGAACCCGGCCGTCGCGACGGTCTCGATGATCAGGGCCCCGATGTCCGTTACGCCGCCGCCCGGCTTCGTGACGCCTGCCGCCACCGCGTCCTGGTTGACGGCGACCACCACCAGCGCCCCGGCGGCGATCGCGCCGATGACCTGCGACACGATGTAGCCCACCGCTTCGACCGGCGTCGTCCGGCCGTCCAGCACCATGGCCACGGTCACGGCCGGGTTGAAGTGCCCACCCGAGATGTGCCCGAACGCGAAGATCGCGGCCAGCAGGCCAAGGCCGAACGAGAACGGGACGACGAGCAGCCCGGACGCGCCCGCGGCCCCGAACGCGGCCACCGACAGGTAGCCGATCGAGAAGAACAGGAACGAACCCAGCAGCTCGGCTGCGAACTTGCGGTACTCCATCCCCGGTCAACCTCCCTTGGTCGCCGCGCCCTCCTCAGCTGGGGCGCGCACCGCCAACGAGAGTATGCCCGGGCGTGGAAGGCGCCCGTCAGCCGGCGGCCGCCACCACGGCCGCGGTCAGGCCGCGGCCGCCAGCGCGACCTCCGGCTCGGCCGCGACGTCGAGGCGGATGCCGCAGTGGTCACAGGCGATCGCGTCCGACGCCTCGTCGTACGGGGCGGCGTCGCCGCACAGCGGGCAGTCGACGTGGAGCATGGGTCGGGCCTCCGATCGGATGATGGTCGTCACGGCGCGCATCCTGGGTCCGTCCCGTGACAGCTTGCGTGTCACGACGCGCGACGCGATCGGCCCGTCAGACCCGAGAATGAGGTGCGATGACCCCCGCCATCGAGACCCACGCGCTGCGCAAGGTGTACGGCCGGACCGTGGCGCTCGACGCGCTCGACCTGCACGTCGAGCCCGGCGAGGTGTTCGGCTTCCTCGGCCCCAACGGGGCGGGCAAGACGACGGCGGTCAAGCTGCTGCTCGGCCTGACGCGGCCGACGGCGGGCGAGGGGACGGTGCTCGGTCGTCGGATCGGGGACCGCGAGGCGCGCGGCCGGATCGGCTACCTGCCCGAGCTGTTCCGGTACCAGGCCTGGCTCACGGCCCACGAGGTGCTCCGTCTCCACGCCGCCCTGGCAGGCCTCGCACCGGGCGCGCGACCGGCAGAGATCGAGCGGGTGCTGACCCTCGCCGGCCTCGCCGATCGCGCCGACGAGCGGACCGGCGGCTTCAGCAAGGGGATGCAGCAGCGCCTGGGCCTCGCGGCGGCGCTGCTGGGGGATCCCGCACTCGTGATCCTGGACGAGCCGACGTCCGCGCTGGACCCGGTCGGGCGCGGCGACGTGCGGGCGGTCATCCGCGAGGCCCGCGAACGCGGGTCCGCGGTGCTGCTCAACTCCCACCTCCTGGGCGAGGTGGAGCGGCTCTGCGACCGGGTCGCGATCGTCCACCACGGGCGCGTGGTGGCATCGGGCGCGCTGGGCGACCTCCTGGGCGAGCCGACGGTCCGGCTCCGGGTGACGGATCTCCCGGACACCGCCACCGCGCAGGACGGGCCGCTGGCGGCCTTCGGCCCGGTTGCGCTGGAGGACGGCTGGGTCGCGATCCGGCCCATCGACCCCGACCGGATCCCGGACCTCGTGGCCACGGTCGTGGGGCTCGGCGCCCGCGTCCACGCCGTCGATCCCGCCCGCCGCTCGCTCGAGGACCTGTTCCTGGACCTCGTGCGTGGAAGCGGGGCGCGGCCGGGCGATGACGACGCCGGGGACGGGGACGGCACGCCGCCTGTCGACGGCACCCCGCGCCACGACGGCACCTCGTCCCGCGACGGCACCGCGGACGAGGGCCCGGCCCGATGACGCCGCGGCTGATCCTCGCCATCGCCGGCCTCACGGTCCGCGAGTTCACGCGCCGCCGAGTCCTGTGGGTCCTGCTCGGGCTGTCGCTGGCCAGCGTCGCCCTCGTGGGCTGGGGCGTCGAGCGGCTCGTCACCATCGCCCGCGCCGAGGGCGCCGGGGAGCTGCAGGTCCGGATCGGCGTGTCGCAGGTGCTGATCCTGATCGCGTTCATGTTCAGCTTCGTGCTCGCGATGTCGGCGGCGTTCCTCGCCGCGCCGGCGATCGCGTCCGACGTGGAGACGGGCACGGTCCACGCGATGCTCGCGCGCCCGCTGCGGCGCTCCGACCTGGTCCTCGGCCGCTGGCTCGGGCTGTCGGCCGTCGTGGCCGGGTACGCCGTCCTCTCCGGGTCGCTCGCCATCGCCGTCGTGCGCCTGGTCAGCGGGCACGCCCCGCCGGAGCCGCAGGTGGCGGTCGCGTTCCTCGCCTTCCAGGCGATCGCGGTCCTGACACTGGCGCTCGCCCTCGGCAGCCGGCTGCCGTCCATGGCGGCCGGCGCGATCACCGTGGTCCTGTTCGGGCTCGGCTGGTTCGCGGGCGTGCTGGGCAGCGTGGCGATCGCGTTCGACGCCGCCCCGCTGGCCGCGGCCACCGACGTCGTCCGGGTCCTCATCCCCACCGACGGCCTGTGGCGGGGCGTCGTCTACGGTCTCGAGCCGCCGGTGGTCCTGCTGCTCACGACCACGAGCAACGCGCAGGCGCTGCAGGCGAACCCGTTCTTCGCCAGCGTCCCGCCCCCGGCCGCGTTCGTCGCGTGGAGCGTCGCGTGGGTGGTGCTGGTGCTGGGCGCCGGGATCGCGGCCTTCGGGCGCCGGGAGCTCTGACGGCGCGCGACCGCCGCTTCGAACCCGGGCGCGGCGCCCGTTCGCCTACTTGAGCGGCGCCACGTCGAACAGGTTGCTCCGCAGCATCGCCGTCCCCGACGGCCGCCTGGCGTTGTAGACGGCGCGGAACACGTCGCCCGATACGGTCTTCGAGCCCGCGGTCCCGTACAGCGTCACCCGGTACAGCCGCCCGGAGACGCCCCGCCGGGTGAGGTCCAGCCGGAGCAGGTCGCCGACGTTCGTGCGGCGGTCCGCCTTGAACATCGCCGACAGCTGGGCGCGCGTGAGGGTGCTGGTGCGCCAGCTGTAGAACGGCGCCGAGGCGTCGTAGGCCGTCCCGCCCGCCGGCCGGTCGCTCACGCCCCGGAGGTACTTCACTGGGCCGGACGTGACGGCGCCCGACGAACCCACGAAGGCGTACTCGTTGTTCTCGGTCGCGCCGCCGCCGGTCGAGTGGAAGAACGCGTTCACCACCGACGAGCCGGACTTGAGGATCGCCCCGGGCGCGGCCGCGATCACCGCGTTCGTGGCCGCCTTCTCGGCCTCGACGCCGCGGTAGACCTGCGACCGGGTGTCGTCGTAGACGTCGAACGTGCCGGTGGTCTTGATCCGGCGCACCGTATAGCTACGGGCGGCCACGGCCTGCGCCTTCAGCGCCTCCGCCGGCCAGCTGGCCGGCATCTCGACCGGGACCACGCCGCGCAGGTAGAGATCCAGCTGCACGTGGTTGACCACGTTGACGTAGCCGTCCTTGAGGAACACCCGGAGCAGGCCGCGGTACGTGTCATACGAGGAGGGCTTGGACCACAGCTGCAGCGTCGTGGCCGCCTGGACCGGTCGCACGTTGATCGCGCCCGTGACCGTGCCGCTGTGGAGGACCGTGGCGAGGTCCGCGGCAAGCACCCTGGCCTTCCAGGCGCTGGACGTCTTCCAGACCCGGAGCACCGCGTTGGCCGGGAAGACCTTGGCGATGCCGTCGACCCGCCAGGTCCCGCCCCGGCCGTAGATCACCAGCGGCGCGGAGGCACTGGTCCTGAAGCCGCCGAGCAGGAGGACGCGAACGCTGCGGGTGGGGCTCGTGACGGCCGGCGTGGTGCCCCTGTAGTACGCGGCGAGGATCTGCTCGGCCGTCTGGCCCGCCAGCGCGCGGCCGCGGGCGCCGTGCTGTGACAGGCCCACGCCGTGGCCGTAGCCGCGGCCGTAGAAGGTCACGCGCGAGCCGAGCGTGGTGACGGTGGTCGGCCAGGGGTAGGGGGTCGGCGACGGGGTGGGGGAAGGCGTGGGCGAGGCGGTGGGCTCGGGCGAGGCGGTTGGCGAGGCGGTGGGGTCGGGCGAGGCGGACGGCGAAGACGATGGGGAGGCCGACGGCGACGCCGACGGATCGATCGACGCCGACGGCGAGGGATCCGGTGCCGGCGAGGACGGCGACGCCGAGTCCGACGGGGACGGCGAGTCGGACGGGCCGGGCGATTCGCTTGCGACGGGGCTGGGTTCGGGGTCGGTCGCGAGCGCGGGCACGACGGTCGCGGACAGGACGACCGCGGCGGCCAGCAGCGCCGTCAGCCAGCGGATGACGCGGGCGGGGCGTTCGGGCGCGGGCGACGGACGCGCGGATCGGGCGATAGCCATGCTCCCGAGTCTGCGTGGGCGTCCCGGTCCCGGCCATGGCCCTGGGGGACCAGCCCGCGACGCCACCGGTACCAGCATGCCACCGCGCGGCGTACCCTCGCAAGGTGATTCGGGTGTACCTGGGGCACGGCGCGTCGGGCGCCGCGGCGTCGATGGCGCCGTGGGTCGACGGGCTGCGGGACAGGGGGTTCGAGGCGCACGCGCTCGACCTGCCGAAGCGCCGGGCCGAGGACGCGGTGGCGGCGCTCGAGGCGCAGGTGCCGGACGAGCCGGGGGTCGTCGTTGGCGGGCACTCGTACGGCGGGCGCGTGGCGTCGCTCTCGGCGGCGGGCGTGGGCACGGACGCGAGCGGCGGGCGCGCGCACGGATACGCGGGCCTGGTGTGCCTGAGCTACCCGCTGCACCGCCCCGGTGCCCCGGAGACGGCGGGGGCGCGGACCGCCCACTGGCCGGCGATCGCGTGCCCGGCGCTGCTCCTCTCGGGGAGGTCCGACCCGTTCGCCCGGATCGACTTGCTCGAGGCCGCGATGCGGCTGCTCCCGGACGGGCGCCTGGTCACCTGGCCAAGGCTCGGCCACACGCTCAAGCCCGTGCTTGCCGAGGCGCTTGACCGCGTCGCCGCGTTCCTGGCGGAGCTGGATGCGGCCGGCCACTCCTGACGCTCGGCCGTAGCCGCGACCCTGCGCCGACGCGGCCGGTTGAGTGGTGGATGAGTGACCCGGACTACGATGCCCGCATGACGAACGCGAGTGCCATCGACGGCCGGCCGCGGTGTGCCTGGGGCGACACCCCGGACGAGCAGTACCGCGCCTATCACGACGAGGAATGGGGCGTGCCCGTCCGTGACGAGCGCCACCTGTTCGAGCTGCTGATCCTCGAGGGCGCCCAGGCCGGCCTCTCCTGGAACACGATCCTGCGCAAGCGTGACGGGTACCGGCGCGCGTTCGCCGGCTTCGACCCGGCGGCCGTGGCCGCGTTCGGGGAGGCGGACGTCGCCCGGCTGCTGGCCGATGCCGGGATCGTGCGCAATCGGGCCAAGGTCGGGGCCGCGATCGACAACGCGCGTGCGACGCTCGAGCTCCGGGCGGCCGGCCCCGGCCTCGTGGACCACCTGTGGTCGTTCGTCGGTGGCCGGCCCATGGTCAACCGCTTCGCGACGCTGGGCACCATCCCCGCCGAGACGGACGAGTCGCGCGCGTTGAGCCGGGACCTCCGGGCCCGTGGCTTCCGGTTCGTGGGCCCGACGATCTGCTACGCCCTGATGCAGTCCGCCGGGCTGGTGAACGACCATGAGGTCGGCTGCTTCCGCTGGACCGAGGTGCAGGCGGTCGCCTGAGCCCCGCACCTGGCGCGCGGCACTCGGCCCGAACGTCTTGGCCCGAGCACCCGGCCCGGCCGCCCCGGCTCGGCCAGCGGGCCACGTCCCTGGCCTCGCGCTCCGCTGAGCGGTTGTACCAGCCCATCGCGTGCGGTTTCCTCCGCCGAGCGGCTGATCCGGCGCATGGGCCGCGCCGTCGTGTGCGATCCCGTTCTCCGGGCGACCGGATCGTGCGGTCGCGTGCCCGTACAACCGCTGGGCGGCTGACGCGCCCGCCGGCCGAGCGCGAGCCCCGCGACGCCGAGCGCCGAACCCCCGCCGGGCCGAGCGTCGGACCCCGCCCGGCACCCCCGCCGCTCCGGGCTGCTCGCGCCACCCCCGGACGCGGACCGGCCCCCGGCCCCCGGAGCGGGGCGGGGGCGGGGTTG
>CAYJOH010000002.1:0-8434 GCA_964371685.1 uncultured Anaerolineaceae bacterium | reverse complement strand
GGATCGTGCGTTCGCGTGCTGGTACAACCGGTGGGCGGCTGACGCGGCCAGCCGGGCCGAGCCCCTCCAACGCCCCGGATGCGGACCCGCCCCGGTCCGCCGAAGTGGGCCGGGGCCGGGGATGGACGCGGGGACGGGAACGGGTCGCTACTTCGCGACCAGCGTGCCCGTCATGTCCGGGTGCACGTCACACCGGAAGAAGTACGTGCCGGCGTCGAGGGCGGGGAGGTCGTAGACCTTGACCGCGGGACCGCCGAAGATCTTGCCCTGGTAGACGACCTGGCCGGCCGACGCGTCGGTGTAGATCGCGACGTTGTGGGGCGGGCCCTCGCGGTTGTCGAAGGTGAGCTGGAACGGCTTGCCGGCCGGGACCGTGACCTCGGCGGTCGTGAACTTGAGCTGGTCGGCGACGATCACCGGCGCGTTCGGGTCGGCCGGTCCCGCCGATGGGGCCGGGGTGCCGCCGCCGGCATTGGTGGAGCTGCAGGCGGCCGCCGCGAGCGCGACGGTCGCAAGCGCGAGGGTGGCGAAGAGGCGCTTCACGGTGGGTACCTCGATGTCGGGCGTGACGGGTCGATCGGTCAGGCGGACGCGGCGCCCTCGGCGCGGCGGATGCCGAGCTTCGAGAGCCCCAGCGCCAGCTCGCGGCGGACGACCGTGACCGGGTTGCCGTCGGCGCGCAGGAAGTCGACGATCAGCAGGAAGATCAGCGAGACCTCGATGGCCTTGGCGATGTACGCCGTGGAGTAGTACGGGCCCTGGATCGCCCACATGACGATCGCGGTCAGCGCGTAGCCCATCAGCCCGAGGCGGACGATCCAGCGGAAGCGGATGGCCAGCGAGATCGGCACGATCATCGCGACGGCGGCCACGGCATAGCCGGTGGCGTTGAGGGTGAACAGCAGGCCGCCGAGGGTGCTGTGGATGTAGGCGGTGCCCAGGGTCAGGGCGACGATGCCGAAGCGGAGCGCGACGCCGGCGACGGTGAGGTCGCTCTTCGTCGTGTCGGTCATGGCGGGGGAACCTCCGGGTGTGACGTGCGTGCCTTGGGGGAGCGGCGGGGTCCGAGGGGGTGCCGGCCGGATCACCGGCGACAGCCCGAACCGTACGGGCCGGCGTGGGCAGCCCACCGCGGACGGGAGCCGCCATGCGGCGTCCACGAGTGCCGCCTCCTGGTCATCGACGCCGGTCCGCCCCGGCTCCGTCATCCGGCCCACCGCCGATCGGACGGATGACGTACGCCCGAACGAGGACGCCGGTTTAGACTCGTGCGCGTCGTGGCCCCCGCTCGCGCTCGTCGCCGTCCCGTCACCGCCGCCCAGTCCGCCGGCGCCCCGCCGCCTTCCCCGGCGCAGGAACGCCCGGGCGGGTCCGGGGGCGTCCCGGAGCTGCTGCGAAGGGCGACCGAGGAGGCGGCCGGCCTGCTCGGCGCCGACGGCGCGTTCCTGTACCTCCTCGATCAGGCGACCGGACGGCTGCGGCTGACGCACTCCGCGGGCGTCGACGAGATCGGCCGCCAGGCGTGGGTCCACACGCTCGAGCTGGCACCCGGCGAGGGCATGTTCGGGCGGTCCGTGGAGCAGCGCAAGGTGCTCGTCACCGGCGACTACCCGGCCGACACGTCGTTCGTGCACGCGCAGGGCCCCGACCTGATCGTCAGCCAGGCATCGATCCAGTCGATGGTCGTCGCGCCGCTGGTGGCCGGCGACGAGGTGTTCGGCGCCCTCGGGACGTTCTCGCGGGGGCGGGACGCGTTCACCGGCCCGCAGGTGGCGCTCGTCCGGGCGCTCGCCGACCACGCGGCGATCGCGATGGCGAACGCGCGCCTGATCGACGAGCTGGACAATTCGCGGGCGGCGCTCGCGCGGCAGGCGGAGGTGGAGCGGGCCCTGCGCGAGCTCGGCACCCGGATCTCCGGCGCCAGGGACCCGGAGGCCGTCGTCCAGTTCACGATCGACGAGGCGCTGCGGCTGCTCGACGGGGACGGCGCCCGGATCGACATCGTGGACGCCGACCTCGGGCTGCTCCGCGGCATGTACCAGTCCGGCGACGAGGAGATCGCCGCCACCGAGTGGCCCGACGACCCCGACGACCGGCTCGAGGTCGGGGCCTCGGGGCGCGCCGTGGTCACCGGCGAGACCTACGTCACCGGCGACTACCTGTCCGACACCACGATCGTCCACGGCACGGGCCCGGACACCTACGCCCGGAGCAAGGGGATCGCCTCCGTCATCGCGACCCCGCTGTTCGGCGACCACGGTCCGTTTGGCGCGCTGACCGTGTGGTCCACGCGCCGGGACGCCTTCGGGCCCGAGCACGGGACCCTCCTCGAGACCATCGCGGGCCAGGGCGCCGTCGCGCTCGGGCGGGCCCGCCTGATCGAGGAGCTGGGGCGGTCGCGCGAGACGCTTGCCCGCCGCGCGGAGGAGGAACGGACGCTGCGCGAGATCGCGCGGCGGCTGATGACGATCCAGGACCCGGCCGAGCTGCTGCAGGACGTGGTGGCCGAGGCGGCCCGCCTGCTGGGCTCGTCGGGTGCGGTCATCGACTTGCTGGACCCGGTCACCGGCGAGGCCCGGTGGGCGCACGACGCCGGCATCGACGACGCGACCCGCGACGAGTGGCAGCGGCGCGCGGCGGGGGTGGACGGCGTCGTGCTCGCGATCCGGGAGCGGCGCGTCATCGTCACCGACGACTACGCCGCCGACCCCCGGTTCCCCGACGGCGAGGTCAACCGCGCCTTCCTCGAGCGGGCGGGGATCCGGTCCATCGCGTTCGCGCCGATGGTGGGCGAGGCGGTCGTCCTCGGCACGCTGGCGGTGTTCGCGGGGGAAGCCGGCCGGTTCCGCGACCAGGACGCGGCGCTGCTCGGGGCGCTCGCGGACCTGGCCACGATCGCGATCCACAACGCGGAGCTGATCGCCGAGCTCGCCAGCTCGCGGGAGGAGACGGCCCGGCGCGCCGAGACCGAGCGGACGCTGCGCGAGATCGCCGCCCGGGTGACGGCGATCCGGGACCCCGAGGCGATCCTGGGCCTGATCGTGGACGAGGCACGGCGAGTGCTCGGCTCCGACGGGGCCCACCTCACCCGGATGTCGGACGACGGCACCTTCCTGCGTCCCGTCGTCATCACCGGCGAGATGAACGACGACACCCGGGCGTGGCTGCGCAGCCAGCGGTTCCCGATCGACGGCGGGATCAACGGCCTGGCCGCCGGGCAGGGCCGCGTCGTGTGGAGCCCGAACTACGCGACCGACCCGCGCATCCCGCGCGAGGAGGACGACCTGCAGGTCGCCGAGCGGATGGGCCTGGGCGCGATGGCGGCGGCCCCGCTGCGTGCCCCGGGCGGCGAGGTCATCGGCACCCTCGCGATCAGCTACCGGGCCCCCGGCCCGATCGCGGCGGACCGCCTCGCGACGCTCCAGGCGCTGGCCGACCACGCGGCGATCGCGCTCTCGAACTCGGACCTGATGGCCCGCCTCGGGGCGTCGGAGAGCAGCTACCGCCGGCTGGTCCAGGCGACGCCCGATGTGATCTGGCGCAACGACGCCGAGGGACGGTTCACCTTCATCGCGGAAGGCGCCGAGGCCATGTTCGGGTGGCGCGCGGACGAGCTGGTGGGCCAGCACTTCTCGTTCATCGTGGCTCCCGAGTCGATGCCCGACGCCGGCCGTGCATGGGAGGTCCTGGCCGCGACGCCGGATGCGAGCTGGCGCCTGCCGTTCGTGTTCCGGCGCCGCGACGGCAGCACCTTCCCGGCGGAGGTGTCCGCGGTGACCTCGTTCGACGACGGGGCGTTCGCCGGCGCGCAGGGCACCCTGCGCGATGTCAGCGAGCGAGAGCGCCTGGAACGCGAGCTGCGGTCGTCGGAGGAGCGCTACCGGGGGCTCGTGCAGTCGTCGCCGGACCTGATCTTCGAGATGGACGGCAACGGCGTCTACACCTTCTACTCGGACCGGACCGAGGAGGTGATCGGCTGGCAGCCCGGCGAGATGATCGGGCGGCCGTTCACGGACTTCGTCGACATGACGGCGTTCCCGGACGCCCCACTGCGGCTGGCGGAGATCGCCGGCAACCCCGGCCGGCCGTTCACGGACCGGCTGGTGATCCGGCACCGGGACGGACGGCCGATCCCGTTCGAGGTCAGCGTCGTCGGCCAGGCCGATGACGACGGAGCACTGATCGCCATCCGCGGCATCGCCCGCGACATCAGCCTCCGCGAGCGCCTCGAGCGCGAGTTGCGCGCGTCCGAGGAGCGCTACCGGTTCCTGGTCGAGAACTCGCCCGACGTCGTGTTCTCGGTCGACGCGGAGGGGCAGTTCACCTATGTCTCCGAGTCGATCGTGCGCCTGACCGGCTTCAACAGTGCCGAGCTCGTCGGCAGGCCCTTCTCCGAGATCGTGACCGAGGACACCATCCCGATCGCGATCGAGCGCTGGACGAGCCCGACGAACGAGCCGGGTCAGGCCCACGTGCTGCGGCTGGAGCTCCGGTGCAAGGACGGAACGTCGGTGCCGGTCGAGGTCCACTCGGTCGGCGTGCCGGACTCGGACGACCGGTTCGCGGGTGTCCACGGCTCGGCGCGCGACATCGGCGAGCGGGAGCGCCTGGAGGCGGAGCTGCGCGCGTCCGAGGAGCGCTACCGCTCGGTGATCCAGTCCTCGCCCGACCTCATCTGGGCGACCAACCGCGCCGGGCGCTACGTGTTCGTCTCGGACCGCGTGCGCGACCTGCTGGGCTGGGAGCCGGAGGACGTCCTGGGCCACCCGTTCCGCGAGTTCATCGACGAGGCGTCCGTCGATGCCGCCAACGAGGAGTGGACACGGCTGGCCAGCGAGCCCGGCCGGACGAAGACCCAGCGCCTCGACCTCCGCCACCGGGACGGCTCGGTGCGCCCGTTCGAGGTCAGCTCCGTGGCCGTGGTCCGCGACGGGCAGGTCGAGAACGTCTACGGCATCGCCCGCGACATCGCCGAGCGCGAGCGCCTGGAGGCCGAGCTGCGCGAGTCCGAGGAGCGCTACCGGTTCCTGGTCGAGAACTCGCCGGACGTCATCTACGCCACGAACGCGGACGGCCAGATCACCTACTTCTCCGAATCGGTGGAGCGGGTCCTCGGCTGGACGCCGACGGAGGTCGTCGGCCGCCACTTCCGGGACATCGTCCGAACGGCGAGCGGGGCGCCCGTGGGCACCCGGTTCGCAGAGCTGGCGCGCGGCATGCCGGACCTGACCACGCGCATGGAGCTCCAGGACAGCGCAGGTGCCTACCGGCCGTTCGAGGTGACTGCCGCCGCGATCCGGCGCGACGGGGTGTTCGCCGGCGTCCACGGCTCGGCGCGCGACATCGGCGAGCGGGAGCGGCTGGAACGCGAGCTGCGCGATTCGGAGGAGCGCTACCGCTACCTCGTGCAGTCGTCGCCGGACCTCGTGTGGATGACGGACGACGAGGGGTGCTTCACGTTCGTGTCCGACCAGGCGCGGACGATCCTGGGCTGGGAGCCGGAGGAGCTGCTGGGGCGCTCGTTCGCGGACCTCGCCCCGCCGGAGGGTCGGCGCGGCGCCGTCGCCCGCTTCCGCTACCTCCAGCGCCGGCCCACCGAGGCGCACCGCTCCCGGCTCAAGGTGCTGTCGCGCGATGGCCGTGAGCTGTCGATGGAGATCACCGGCATCGGCATGGTGGGCGACGGGCGGTTCCTCGGCGCGCACGGGGCGGCCCGCGACGTGAGCGAGCGCGACCGGCTGGAGCGTGACCTCCGCCGCCAGGCCGCCGAGCTGGCCTCGTCCGAGGAACGCGCCCACCTCGCACGCGAGCTCCACGACTCGGTGACCCAGGCGCTGTTCTCGATGACCCTGCTGTCGCGGAGCGCGGAGCTGCTGCTCCAGAAGGACCCGGCCCAGGTGCCCGAGAAGCTGGCCGCCCTGCGCGAGCTCCAGCGCGACGCGCTGGCCGAGATGCGGGCGCTGATCTTCGAGCTGCGGCCCGGCAACATCGAGGAGAACGGGCTGATCCAGGCCCTGCGCACCCACAGCGCCGCCCTGTCCGGCCGGATCGGGCTGCCCGTGGTGGTGGAGTCGGACCTGCCGGACCGGCCGCCGATCGAGGTCGAGGAGACGCTCTACCGGATCGCGCAGGAGGCGCTCCACAACGTCGTGAAGCACGCCGGCGCCCGCCAGGTGACGCTGGACGTGGGCCGGGTGGCCGAGGGCGTCCGGCTGCGGGTCGTCGACGACGGGCGGGGCTTCGACCAGGCGACCGTGCCGGACGGCCACCTGGGGCTGGCTGGCATGCGGTCGCGCGCGGAGCGGCTCGGCGGCCGCCTGGTCGTGACCAGCGCCGTCGGCGGAGGGACCACGATCGAGGTGGTGGTCCCCGACCCCGCGCCCGGGCCGGCGACCAGCGCGGCCGACGCCCTCGACGCCGTCGCCGACGCCTGACGGCCGCGCGAGGATCGGGGTCGCTCCGATCGCCGCGGGCGACGCCCGACGCAGGCGGGCTACGTCATTTGACCCACCGATTGATCCGGCGCTCGTCCCTGATCGTGGCGCGGGGCGTCCGGCACCATCTGGCGCATGACCGACACCGCCCCGTCCGAGACCGCCCCCGATGCCCAGCCGGCATCGGGCGTCCCTGCGCGGGACGCGGCGCTGCGGCTCGTGGTCGTGGACGCGGACGATCGCACGCGTGAGAGCGTCGTCGGCCTGCTGGGCATCCGCGAGCGCTTCCGCGTCGTGGGCAGCGCCGGTCACCTCGGTGCCGCGATCCGCCTCGTCGAGCAGCAGCGCCCGGACGTCGTGATCATGGACCCGCGCCTGCCCGAGGTCTCGGGGGGCGTGGCGCTGATCCGCGCGATCCGGGGCATCGACCCGGGGATCCGCATCCTCGCGGTGGGCTGGTCTCCCGAGCTGGAGCACGACACCATCGAGGCCGGCGCCGACGGGTTCGTGCGCAAGACGTTTCGCCCCGCGGAGCTTGCCGACGCGATCTCGCGGTGCATGGAGTCCGGGGCCGCTCACCCCGCCACCGGCATCATCCTCTAGGAGTAGACTGCCGAATGCGTTCCAGCCCAGTCGCCGCCGAAGCCCCGGCAGCGTTCCCCGGAGACCCCCACGTGGACGACGCTCCGCGCATACGCGTGCTCCTCGTCGACGACCATGCGGTCGTCCGGATGGGCCTGCGTGCGTTCTTCGACCTCCTGCCCGACATCGAGGTCGTGGGCGAGGCATCCGACGGCAGTGAGGGCGTGGCGATGGCGCGCCGGCTCACGCCGGACGTCGTGCTGATGGACCTCCTGATGCCCAACATGGACGGGGTCACCGCCATCGGCCGGATCAAGGCCGAGCTTCCCGAGACGGAGATCGTCACGATGACGAGCTTCATCGAGGAGGAGAAGGTCACCGCCGCCCTCGAGGCCGGCGCGTCGGGCTACGTGCTCAAGGACGCGGAGGCCGAGGAGGTTGCCCAGGCGATCCGCGCCGCCTTCGCCGGCGAGGTCCACCTCGACCCGCAGGTCGCCCGCCTCCTGGCGCAGCGGATGCGCGCGAAGAAGGAGCCGGAGCCGGTCGAGCCGCTCACGGAGCGCGAGAAGGACGTGATGCGGCTCCTCGGCCAGGGGATGTCCAACAAGGACATCGGCGCCCAGCTGTTCATCACCGAGCGCACCGCGCGCACCTATGTCAGCAACATCCTGGGCAAGCTGGGGCTCGCGTCCCGGACCCAGGCCGCCCTGTGGGCGGTCGAGCACAAGCTCGCCGAGCCGCCCAGGGGCTGACCGTCCTCCGCCCGGCACGCTCCGGGCCCGCGGCCCCGGCCCGCCTGCGTCGATCGGCGTAGACGGGCCTCGTCATGCGACGTACCGGGATTCCGGACGTCCGGCCGTGCGCCCCGGCCACCGCCGACGATCGCGGTTCGGGCCGCGCCAGCCGATGATCTCCTCACCGGACCGAGCTACGGACCCGGAGAAAGGAGACCAAGAGATGTTCGGCACCCAGGACCTCGCGCAGGTCCTCCGCCACCAGGAGCAGCTCCGCCGCGACTCGGCGCAGCACCGCCTGGCGGCTCGGAGCAACCGGCAGGAGCCCCGGAAGGCCCAGGCGCGCCGCGTCTTCGGCCTCCGTCTCTCCCTCGCCTGACACCCCCCCCGACCCGGCGGCCGCGAGGCCGCCGGTTTCGGCGTTCTTACCGGTTCCGTTCGGGTGGTCCGCGGGTGGCTCGCGTGGCCGCCGCGGGCGGGTCGCGTGGCCGCCCCGATCGCGTCCATCGGCCCGTGAGGCCGTTGCCGGCCGGGCGTAGCATCGGGCGAACGCCACGGAGGGACACGCGAACCCATGACCACGCCCGACCCGCTCACGCCCCCGCAGCCCACGCCCTCGGGGCCGCCGACCGAGCCATACGCGCCCGCGCCCGCCCCGTTCGCGCCCCCGCCGGCCGCGCCGCC
>CAYJOH010000001.1:4232-26025 GCA_964371685.1 uncultured Anaerolineaceae bacterium | reverse complement strand
CGGTGTACAGCGCCTCGCCCTTGCCGCTGGTGCAGATGAAGCCCTCGGCGAGCCGGCCCGCGAGCCGCGCCGCGGCCGGGCCCGAGGCCGCGATGTAGATCGGCACGGGCTCGTCGGGCCGGTCGTAGATCGTGGCCTCGTGGGTCCGGTAGTGGTCGCCCTCGAAGGTCACGAACTCCTCGCGCCACAGCCGCCCGATGAGGGTCACGGCCTCCCGCAGGCGCGCGAAGCGCTCGGCCTGGTCGGGCCAGGTGACCCCGGTCGGGACCTCGTTCATCGACTCCCCGGTGCCGACGCCCAGGATCACCCGCCCGGGGGCGAGGCAGCCCAGGGTGGCGAACGCCTGGGCGACGACCGCGGGGTTGTAGCGGAACGAGGGCGTGAGCACGCTCGTGCCCAGGGTGACCCGGTCGGTGGCCACGGCCGCGGCGCCCAGCCAGACCAGCGCGTTGGGCGCGTGGCCGCCGGTGTGGCGCCAGGGCTGGAAGTGGTCGCTGGTCCACACCGAGTCGAAGCCCGCGCGCTCGGCGGCGACCGCGAGCTCGAGCAGGCGGCGGGGCGGGAACTGCTCGGCTGACGCCTTGTAGCCGAGGCGGAGGCTGGGCATCGGGCTCCTTCCTGGTGTCCGGGGATCGCGTCGCTCGCCGGCCGACCTGCAACGCCGGTGTGGTCTGATCAGATTGTACCCAATCAGGACTCACTTGTATCCAAGTCTGGCGCATCATCCGGGGTCGCGGCCGCCCGCCGACGGCGGGCCGTCCGGTCCAGCCGCTCCACGTCGCGCCGGCGGAGCAGGTAGCCGTCCGGTCCGCGGGATGCCGGCAGGCGGCCGGTCCGGATGGCACGCCGCAGCCAGCCCGCCTCGCGCCGGACGAGCCGCGCCGCCTCGCTGACCGAGAGCGGGTCACCGGCCTGGTAGAAGTCGCTGTGGTGCCCGAGGTCGCTGTGGTACTTCGGCCCGGCATCGACCGCGAAGCTCGCCGGACCGCCGCTGCCGGGGGCTGCGAACCGGCCCCAGGTCAGGCGCTCGTCGTAGGCCCGCCGTCGCTTCGGGTCGCCCAGGACCTCGTAGGCCCGGGCGATCCGCTTGAACCGCCGCTCCATCGCCGGGTCGCCGGCATGGGCGTCGGGATGAGTGGCCCGGGCAAGCCGCCGGAACGCGGCCTTGATCTGGCGCTGGCTCGCGTCCGGCGCGACCCCGAGCGTCGCGTAGTGGCCGCCGCGGCCGGTCACGCGCCCGTCGCGTCAGGCGGAGCGGCGAGCGGCGACGCTCTCGGCGATGTCGCGGTTCAGGTGCGCGCCGAGGGCGGTGCCGGCGGGTCGATCCTGGTTGCACAGGTCCATGGCGATCCGAGCGTACGCGATCGAGGCGTCCGTGAGGTCCTTGATCCGGAACGACTTGCGAGCCGCGTGACTGGCCGAGCGGGGCGCGTAGCTGATGGCCGGGATGCCGAGCTCGTTGAACGCGTTGGTGTCGCGCCACATGCTGGTCACCGGGTCGCCGACGATCGTGGGCGGCGTGTCGAACACCTGGTCGTGGCAGCGGCGGACGGTGTCCACCAGCCGCTCCGCGCCCTTCGCCTCGAACCCCGGCCGGTACAGGAACAGCTCCACCGTGCCCTCGACGCCCACCTCGCGCAGGATCGCGCGCAGCTGGTCGCGGACGTCCAACGGGTTGGCGCCCGGCAGGATCCGCGTGTCCACGTAGAACGAGCACAGCTGGGGGGCGCTGGTGAGGTTGAACGGGTAGCCGGAGCGAATGGCGTTGATGCTCGCCTTGGGGACGATCGTGCCGGCCGGGCCCTGGTAGGTGTTCTCCGTCTGGTACGCGAAGGCCCAGCGCTCGAACGCCTCGATGACGGCGGCGGTCCGGACGATCGCGTTGGGCGCGTCGGCGAGCCCGGTGGGACGCGGCAGGTACGGCGTGTAGTAGCGCGGCGTATCGGTGAACACCGTGACCTTGAAGTGGGCCTTGCCGGGCTCGATCCCGACGATCCCGAAGCCGGTCCCCTCGGCGACCAGCGCGAAGTCCGCGACCGCGCCGTGGGTGACCATGAACCGGGCGCCGAGGTCCTTGCTCAGGTAGCCCGGGCCCTGCCACTCCTCGATCGGCTCGCGCGAGATCTCGCCCGCGACGGCGCTCAGGATCAGGTCGCCCTTGAGCGGGAAGCCCGCCTGGAGGATCGCCTTGCCCGCGACGAGGAACGCGGCCATCGGCCCCTTGTCGTTGACCACGCCGTCGCCGTAGATCTCGTCGCCCTCGATCCAGGCCGAGTGGTACAGCGGGTCGTCGGCGTCCCTGGCCGACCAGGTGGCGTCGCGGCGGAGCGTCGTGTCCAGGTGGGAGTTGAAGATCAGGCTGTAGCCGCCGCCGGTGCCCTCGATCCAGGCCGCGACGTTGATCCGGTCCTCGGTCAGCGCGAACGTCCGGGGCCGGAACCCGTTGGCGGACAGCCAGTCGCGGACGAAGCGGCCGGCCTCGCCCTCGCTGCCGGTCGGGCTGTCGATGTTGCCCAGGGCGAGGGCGAGGTCGACGACCTCCTGGGAGTCGATCCGCGCGAGCACGTCGTCGGGTGTCATCAGCTGACGCTGCCTCCGGGTTGGATGTCCGGTGCCGGCCGCGGGACCGCCGGCGGCCGGGGGACCAGCAGCCAGGCGGCGAGCGACGCCGACAGGAGGATGGCGGCCGCCAAGGCGATGGCCGCCTGGGCACCCGCCGCGTCCATCACGACGGCGAGCGCGACGGGTCCGATGAGGGCGCCGAGATCGGCGGAGAACCGGTACGTGGCGAGGACCCGCGTGCGGTCCGCGGGTGGCGCGACCTCGGACAGGAGCGCCGTCTGCGAGCTGGTGAAGAAGTCACCGAGCCCGATCACGGCGGCCGCGACGAGGAAGGTGAGCAGGTCACCGGTGAGCAGGAACGCGAGGTCGCCCACGGCGACGGCGGCCAGCCCGGCCGTGATCACGCGCTGCCGGCCCACGCGGTCGCCCAGCGCGCCACCGGGCGTCGCGACGATCAGCCCCGTGATCGACATCAGGGCGATCGCGGTCGCGATCGAGATGCCGCCCAGGCCCAGCGCCGCGGCGGCGTAGAGGGGCATCACGGTGTTGCGGAACCCGTGGCGGTGGATCATGTTGGCGACCACGCCGAAGTTGGTGACGGCGATCGCCACGGCGCGGTCCCGCCCGTACAGGATCCGCGACTCGTCGGCCTTCCGGGCACCGGTGGCCTCGCCCGCCCTGAAGTCGGTCCGGAGCAGCAGGGGCACCAGGATCAGGGCGGCGACGCAGGCCAGCACACCCGTGACCAGGAACGTCGGCCGCCACCCGATGACGTACCCGATCACCCCGCCGAGCATCGGGTAGAAGGCGATCCCGAAGTTGTTGGCGACGTGGAACAGGCTCATGACCTTGCCCCGGTTGGCGGCGGTCGCGGTGGAGCTGAGCCCGGACAGGACGACCGTCGCCAGGATCCCGACCGCGATCCCCGACCCGATCCGGGCGACGATCAGCACCTCGACGCTGTCGGCCGTCAGCCCGACCGCCGACGCGATGACGAGGACCACCAGGGCGATCAGGCTGAGGCGGCGCTCCCCCACCCTGGCCGCGAGCCAGCCGGCAGGCAGGTCCACTGACAGCCTCGCGAGGCCGTAGCTGCCGACGATCAGGCCCGCCACGGAGATGCTCACCCCGAACTCGTCACGGATCGCGGGCAGCAGCGGGGTCAGGATGTTGGTCGCCGCGATCAGCAGGAAGATCGACAGCCCGAACAGGTAGCTATCGCGCGCGATCCGGGGTGCCCCGCCCGGCGGCCCGTCGGACGGTCCCCCCGACGACCCGTCCCGCGGCGTGGACGCGGCCGGGTCGCTGGCGGGGACGGCGAGGCCCGGCCCTCCCGTCACGAGACCCCCGGCGGGCGGGTGGCGCCATGCGCCTGCCCGGACCGCAGCGCCTCGGCCACGTCCGCCACCTGGATCCGCTCCGGGTGGAGCGCCAGCTCCCGCCGCGAGCAGGCCGCCCGCAGCACCAGCTTGCGGGCCTGACGGGCATCGAGGCCGTGCTGGGCGCAGCTGGCGGCCAGCGCGGCCAGGGCGTCGCCGTCGTTGGCCGCCTCCGCGCTGAGCTCGCCGAGCGTATCGGCGAGGATCGCGCGCATCGCCTCGGGACCCGGCGTCTCGATCTCCTCCACGAGGTCCGCGCGCGACATGAACGCCGCGTCGACGCCGGCCCGGTAGTTGGTCGTGGCCACGAACGTGACGTTGGGCCAGTCCCGTGCCACCCGGTCCACGCCCGACAGCACGGCGTCGGTCGCGCGGTGGACGTCCACCGGGTTCGTCTCAAGCGACGCCCGACTCCGGCTTACGGCGAGCGCCTCCACCTCGTCGAGCAGGACGACCACGGGGTGGCCCCGGCTCGCGAGGTCGGGCAGGGTCCGTTCGAACAGGCGGGCGACCGAGCGCTGGCTCTCGCCCAGGAGTTGGCTCGGGAAGACGTGGGGGTCGATGTCGACGAACAGCAGCGGCCCGTCGTCGAGGGTCCGGGCCGCCTGGTCGGCGACGCCCGCGGCCAAGGTCGTCTTGCCGGTGCCCGGTGGACCGGACAGCACGATCAGGCCGTGGATGGGCAGGCCGATCGGGCTCACCCGCGCGCGGTGCCGGAGCGAGAACAGGACGTAGTCCAGCAGCCGGTCCTTCTGCGCGCCGGGCAGCACGATGCGGTCCCACCGGTCCCGCCACGTCTCGTCCGGCAGCTCGGTCAGGCTGGCCAGTCCCTCGACCCCGGGCGGCACCGTCAGGGCGGGCATCGGCTCAGGCCTCCGGTCGTCCGTCGAGGTGATCCGGCCACGCGACGCCGGTCAGGTCCGGCGCGTCGAGCGTCGGCAGCTCCTCGAACAGGTTCAGGGGATCCAGGAGGATGCGCATCATGTCGTACAGCGCGTCGAAGTTGTGGACCCGGACGAGCCGGGCGGTGCGCTCGCGGCTGTCGTTGAAGTGCTGGTGCCACTGCCAGTGGTCCACGACGATGAGGTCGCCGGCTTCCCACGGATGGCTGACGCCGTCGATCTCGCTGTGCCCGTTGCCCGAGATCACGTACAGCCACGCCTCGCCGCCGTGGCGGTGACGGGACTGGTACAGGCCGGGGGCCAGCTCGTGCATGACCGCCGACAGCCCGGCCGTGTGGTAGCCGATCGACGAGTCGACCATGAACAGGCTGCGCGCCCCGCGCTTGGTGACGAGCCCGCGGACGTCCTCGAAGCGGGTGATCAGCCGGGCGCTCTCGGTGCCCTCCCACTGCCGCGCCAGGCGCTGCGTCCGCCGCGCGTACGGGTCGTCGCCGGTCAGGGCGGCGACCTGGCGGGGGCGGCGGGGCAGCTGCGCGACCGGCGTGTCGCCGCCCTCCTCGAGCAGCGCGACGCCGAACTGCTCCAGCATCGGCTGGACGCTCCAGGTGTGGAACACGGCGGGCCGCTCGCCCTGGCTCCCGTGGCGGTGCCACGCCCAGCTCGGCAGGTGCAGGGTGTCCCACGGCTTCCAGTCGATGCGCTGGCCGTCGATCTCGGTCCAGCCCGACCCCGACTCGATGAACATGATCGCGTCCCACGAGTGGCGGTGGATCGTCGTGGTCACGCCGGGGTCGAGCTCGTGGAGCGTCGCGTCGAGGTTCTTGGTCGGCCGGTCGCCGTCCCATCCCGCGTACACGCCCCGACGGGTACGGCGGGCGGGCGACGCCACCAGCCGCACGTCGCTGCGCTTGATGACCGTCTTGTGATAACCGCGCCATTGCTCGAGCAGCGACTCGCGGCGCTTCTTCTGGATCTCGTAGTGCGTGACCTGGGTGGATGTCGTGGTCTTCACCGGTTCGTCCCCTGTTCCGTGGCTGGTGACGGGGGCTGGACCTAGGCGCCGACGGGCGCCGGCTCGCTGACCCGCGGCAGCACCTCGCGGGCCAGGATCTCGATCTGCTCCAGCCAGTCCGGGAAGCGCATCCGGAAGTCGAACACCAGGAGGTCGCAGCCGATCTCCTGGTAGCGCTGGATCCCGCGCACGATGTCGTCGGGGGAGCCCGCCAGGATGGAGCCGTCCAGCTCCTCGATCCGGGTGAACTCGCCGCTCTCGGGCTTGAGCCAGAAGCGCTGCGCGTTGGCGTTCTTGATCAGCCCCGGCACGTTCATCCGCGCCGTGGCGGCCCGGAACGAGGTGTCGATGCTGGTGACCGGCACGGCGCCGGTCATGACCCGCGGCTTGCCCTGCTCCGCGGCCATCTCGCCGATCTTGGCGACCCGCGCCTCGTAGGTCGGGAAGGTGATGCGGCCGGGCAGCCAGCCGTCGCAGAAGTCGACCGCCAGGCGGGCCGAGGCCGGCGTCGCGCCGCCCCACCACAGGGGCACGGGATGCAGCGGCTGCGGCTTGAGGTCGACGTCCGCGAAGTCGTACAGCTCGCTGTGCCACTCCACCGTCTCGCCGGTCCACAGCCGCCGCGCGATGAGCGCCTGCTCCTTCATCAGCTCGGGCCGCTTGAGGTCGCCCTGGCCGATCACGTCGAACTCGTGCTGGAAGTTGCCGGCCCCGATCCCGAGGTCGAACCGGCGACGGGTCAGCCACGACATCGAGGCCACGCTGTAGGCCATGTTGATCGGGTGGCGGAACGGGATGATCGTCGCGGCCCCGAGACCGATCCGCTCGGTGACGCCGGCGAGGTAGGTCAGGGTGACGAACGGCTCGATGAACGTCCGGTCCGTCCCCTCCATCCCGTGCGGGTGGAACACCAGGTGGTCGCGGACCCACAGCGAGTCGAAGCCGAGACGATCGGCGAGGCGGGCACCGTCGATCAGCAGGTCCTGGTCGGCCTCGACCCCGAAGTGCGGGACGAGCAGCCCGAATCGCGTGGCCATGGAACGTCTCCCTTCGTTGGCGGTTGTCACGCGGGACGCGCCTGACGACCCCACCCGGGCTCGCCGACGACCGCGCCGTCGAGGTACACCTCGCGACCCCGCACCAGCGTCGTCTCGACGGCGCCCTGGAGGCGCCGCCCCGCATACGGGGTCCAGCCGATCTTGCTCAGGACGTCCTCGTCCCGGACCTCGAAGGTCCGCTCCAGGTCGACGATCGCGATGTCCGCGTGGGCGCCCGGCTCCAGCCGGCCCTTGTCGGCGAGGCCGAAGATCCGCGCCGGCGCCGCGGCCATCACGTCGACCACGCGCTCCAGGCCGATCAGGCCGCGGGCGGCCGCGTCGAGCAGGAGGGAAACGTAGACCTGGGTCGACGGCGTGCCCGTGTGGGCCTTCCAGCCGTCCGTCCAGCCGGGCTCCTTCTCCTCGCGGGTGTGCGGGCCATGATCCGTGGACACGATGTCGATCGTCCCGTCGCGGAGCGCCGCCCACAGCGGCTCGACGTTCTTCTCGGGCACCCAGTAGGACAGCGCGTACGAGCCGAGCCGCTCGACGGTCGCCCAGTCGTTGCCCAGGAACACCGCCCACGGGTTGAGCTCGGCCGACACCGCCTGCCCGGCGGCCTTGGCCGCCCGCAGCAGCTCGACGACGCCCGCGGTCTGGGTGTGGAGCAGGTGGAGCCGGGTCCCGGCCGCCTTCTGGAGCCGGAGCAGCAGCGCCACCGCCGTGTCCCAGATGATTCCGTCGTGGGCCGCATACGCCTTGGCGTACGCCCGGGCGTCGCGCTCGCCGCGCGCCCAGAAGCCCGCCTCGATGTGGGCCATCAGGGCCTGGTCGTGGGGATGGACCATCAGCGGCAGCCCGGTCGGGCGGACCGTCTCGAAGATCTCGAGCAGCTTGCCGTGGTCGTGGACCCCGATGCCCGGCATGTGCGGGTAGGAGCGGCCGGTGTCGACGACCATGAACACCTTGAACGCGGCAATCCCGCGCGACGCGAGGCCGGGGATCTCGGACGGGATCGTCCCGGCCGCGTTGACGTTCCAGTCCACGATGGCCTTGCGCCGGTACAGCTCCAGCATCGCGTCCAGGTTCTCGACGGTGTTGGGCGGCGGCGAGACGTTGGGCATCGCGAACGACGTCGTGACCCCACCCGCGGCACAGGCGCGGGTCACGCTCACGATGTCCTCCTTGTGGGTGAACCCGGGCTCGCGGTGGTGAGAGTGGACGTCGATCGCGCCGGGCAGCACGTGCCGGCCGGTGGCGTCGATGACCCGTGCCGCCTCGAGCGGCGTCCCCGGCTCCACGACGGCGGCGATCCGCTCGCCGTCGATCGCGAGGTCGGCCCGGCGCCGGCCCTGCGGCGTGACGATCGTCCCGCCCCGGATGACGAGGTCGTGTCGGGCCATCAGTCCCCTCCTTGCGTGGGCGGCCGGCTGAGGTACCGGATGTCCGCCTCGGCCGCCGCCTCGTGGACGTGGACCTCGCCGGACACGAGGTGGCGCCGGAACCACTCGACGATGAGCGGGTTCACGACATCCCGGTACTGGGCATACGCCGCGTAGTGCGTGGTCCCGGTCTGGACGACGAGCCGCTTCGGACCGCCCGCCCGGCGGTACAGCGCGTAGGCGTGATCCTCGGGCGTTGTCGCGTCGTTCTCGACGGCGATGAGCATCAGCGCGCGGGGCGAGATCCGGTCGACCACGTCGACGGGCCGGTACGCGAAGATGGCCTCCGCGCTGGCGAGCAGCACCAGGGGAGGGATCCTCCCGTCCACGTCGCTCTTGACCGTGGTGGTCCGGCGCTCGGGGGTCGGGACCATGATCCCCTCGCGGGGCGGGACCATCGCTCCCTCCCCCGTGGTCACCCGCCGGAGGCGGTCCTCGCGGAGCGCGGCGAGCAGCTCCAGCCACTCCGACTCGCGGCGCATCCGGTGGAGCCAGTCGCGCCCGTCGGCGATCGGCACCTGGCTGACCACCGCCTTGGCGCGCTCGTCGAGGCCGGCGACCATCACCGCGTTGCCGCCACCGGTGCCACCCGACCCGAACACACCCAGCCGGTCGCCGTCGATCTCGGGCCGGGACTCAAGGTACGTAAGTGCGTTGCGCCAGTCGGCGACCTGGTCCATCGGGTCGAGGTACGTCGCGTCGCCCTCGGAGTCGCCGAACCCGCGGTAGTCGAAGACCAGGACCGCGATCCCCGCCGCGAGCAGGCCCTCGTGGTAGGGCTCGTACAGCCGGGCATCGCGCAGCCCCAGCCAGCCGGGACCCTGGGCGACGGCCGGCACGGGGCCGGACGCGCCGGCGCCCTCGGGCAGCTTGAGCGTGCCCGCGAGCGCCGCGCCGCGACTGTGGAAGCGGACCTGTTCGGTGGCCATCAGGCCTCACTCTTGCCGTGGAGTGCCCGCGCGGTCCACGGATCGACCGGAACCCGAGCGAACACGGACTGCCAGCTAATGTATCCAAAACACGTGACTTTGTCCACGTTGACCTATCCCGCCGCTCGCGCGCCGTACACCCATCGGGCGGGGTCGCGAGCGTAGTCGGCGTAGTCGCCCGGCACGGTCACGCCGGGGATCTCGGGCACCCAGTCGTCGTGGAGCAGCTGGTCGGGGTCGCCGTGGGTCGCGGCGAGGTCCCGCACCTCCGGGTCGTCGTAGGCGGACAGGCGGCCGCGCTCGATGACGGGTACGTCGCCGGTCGGGGTCTGGACGACGAGGGTCGCCGACATCAGGTGCACGTGGAGGTGGCCGTACAGGAGGTGCCGCTCGCCCGCCCAGACCTCCTCCGACGACCGCCAGCGCGTGCCGATGCCGCAGTGGATGATGCCCGCGCGCCGCCGCTCCCACTCGAAGCCGCCCGAGGACAGGGCGGCGATGTTGGACGGCCGCACGATCTTGGGATTGGTCCCGATCGCGATCTCCCAGATCCAGAACAGGCCGGGTCGCGGGAAGCACGGGTAGCTGGTGTCCTTCGACTCGTCCTCGAGGTCGCGCCACGCCTCGCCATATGCCCCGCCGCCGCGGACCGCGGTCATCCGCGCCCGATCGATGTCGACCTCGATCCGCGGGAACGGTCGGCTGAAGTGGTTCAGGGTGCCGGCGATGACCCCGCTGGTGTCGTCGTCGGGCTCGATCGGCGTCGGCGGGTGGGCCATGAGGTGGCCCCACTTGGGCGACAGGCCGTAGTCGTGCCGCGTCCCGTCGCGGAACGGGGCGTCCAGGATCGTCAGGGCGAGCGACGTTCCCTCGGGGTCCGTGAGCAGCAGTCGCGCGCCCGCGTTGTCCGTGATCCGCGCCCAGGTGCGCTGGTTGATCAGCCGGTGGAGGTCACGCGGGAACAGGTTCGGCGCCGCGGCGAAGTGGTCCTTGACCACCCATGGGAAGCCCTCGTACCGGTGCTCCACCTTGGGGATCGCGCCGCCCTTGCCGTGGATCAGCAGGTCGTAGCCGCGGGTCCGGGCGAGGTCCTCGATCCACGGGGTGCCCTCCCAGCGGCGCGGCTCCTCGACCCACGGCCGGCGGCGCATCGCGACCCGGATCTCGTCGAGGTCCTCGAACTCGCGGTCGTCATCGACCTGGGCCACCACGACATCCACCCGCGCGCCCATCTCGCGGAGCGCGCGCGCGACGGCGTGGGTCAGGTCGGGATCGGTCTGGCTGTCGACGCCGATCAGGACCCGATCGCCGGGCTTGGTCGCGCCGTAGCCGATGAAGCCGGCGGCAGTCCGCCGGACCTCGTCCTGGCGTACGACCCGGCGGGCGACCTCGAGCAGCTCGTCGAGGGCGACGACCCGGGCGACACCGCCGGCCGGTCCGGGCTCGCCAGGAGTGGCGGTCTCGGGGCTCGAGGATCCACACACGGTTCCACCTCGCGTCTTGGGGCGGCAACGCGACCGCCCCCGGAGCTGGCTCCGGGGGCGGTCGGACTGGAGGAGCTGGCTACTCGGTGGGGATGTCGTGGGCCTCGTAGAAGCCCGAGTCCATCAGGCCCTGGAGGACGCTGCGATCGAACGCTTCCGTGACGGGCACGCCGGCCATCGCGGGGTTGACGGTCGCCAGGACCTGCTTCGGGTTCTCGAACGCGTCGTCGGTCCAGGTCATCGGCCGGTTGCCGATCTCCTGGAACTCGAGGATCAGCGCCTTCGCGTTCTCGACCGTGTCCTGGGTGAACTCGGCGTAGTACTCGGCCGCCTTGTCGGGGTCGGTCCACATCATGTTCTGGGCCTCGAGGACCGAGGCGGCGACGACGGTGGCCGTGTTCGGGTTGGCGGCCAGCCACTCCTCGGTGACGCCCATGCCGGAGCGGCCCCACGGGAGGGCTGCCTCCTTGAGGTTGACCATGAAGTTGAAGCCGAGGCCGGCCATCTCCTCGTGCTTCGCGGCATCGACGGGGGCCGCCGCGCACGAGCCGCCCTGGAGGGCCGCGATGCGGGCACTCTGGCCGCCGACCTCGGTGATGACGACGTCCTCGGGCGTGAGATCGAGGGCCTTGAGCGCCAGGATCACCGCGCCGTGCGAGGTGCCGCCGAACGTGGACACGGCGACGCACTTGCCCCGCAGGTCGTCGGCCGTCTTGACGTCGGCCGTCGAGACGAGCTCGTCGGTCAGGATCACGGCGTTGACGGCCAGGCCCTTGACCGGCGCGTCCGTCGTCTGCGACGTGATGAACGACGACGTGCCACCGAACCCGATGTCCAGCTGGCCGGCCTGCAGCGCCTGCATGACCTTGCCGTCGCCCTCGAACACGGTGGTCTCGACGGTCAGCCCGTTCTTCTCGTAGATGCCGGCCATCTTCGCCAGCTGGGCCGCGAACTGGCTGGTCTCGGTGACGCTGAGGCCGATCTTGAGGTCGGTCTTCTCGGGGGGCGGCCGCGCCCGGGGGGCCGCGCGCGCGGCAGGCGGGGCGCTGGCGGCAGGTGCCGCCGGCGCGGGCGCGGTCGTCGCGCCCGGGCCACTGCTGCAGGCGGCGAACAACGACGCCGAGACGAGCAGCGCGAGCACTCGGGAATGCTTCGCCATTGCCTTCCTCCTCCACTCGACGCCATGATCGGAACGCTCCGAACGCGTCGGAGACGAGAATGTAGTCGAAGTGTTTGACATTGTCTACATTCTGGCGACAAACTGCGCCATTCGGCACTCGGTCCGTGACGCCGCTCGCATGTCCTGCAAGGAGAACCGATCCGTGCCTCCCGCGCGCCTGCACCGCGACCTCACCTGGGCGGGCCCACAGGCCGCAGCGGCGTCTCGCCTGCCGGGACCCGACCGTTGAGCGTCGCCATCCAGAGCCGCCCCCTGCCGGGACGGGGACGCGGCCTGACCGATCGCCTCCGGGACCACGAGCGGGCACTCTACGGCGTGGCCGGGATCGTCGTGTTCCTCGGGCTGTGGGAGTTCGGCAGCCGCGCGGCGATCATCGACCGCGCGTTCTTCGGACGGCCGACCGGGATCATCGAGGCCGGCATCATCGAGGTCCAGACCAAGCGGTTCTGGAGCGACCTGTATGCGAGCGTGTCCGAGTTCGGCCTCGGGTACCTGATGGCGGTCGTCACGGGCATCCCGCTGGGGCTGGCCGCCGGGCGGTTCGAGCGCCTCCAGTACGCCCTGGACCCGTGGCTCAACTTCTTCAACTCGCTGCCCCGGATCGCGCTGCTGCCGGTGCTCGTGATCATGTTCGGCGTGTTCGGGCCTGCGTCCAAGATCGCGGTCGTATTCCTGGGCGCGTTCTTCTCGATCGTCATCCCTACCACGCAGGGCGTCCGGACCACCGACCGCCGGTTCATCGACGTCGCGCACAGCTTCGGAGCATCGGAGCGGCGGCTGTTCTGGTCGGTCGTGATCCCGTCGACCGTGCCGTTCATCATCACCGGCCTGCGGCTGGGCATCGCGAGGGCGCTGATCGGCGTCGTGACCGCCGAGCTGTACACGCAGACCGAGGGCATCGGCGTCCTCATCCGCCGGGCAACGGAGCTGCGACAGGGCGACCGCGCGCTGTTCGGCGTCCTGCTGTTCACGATCTCGGGGATCCTCGCGGTCGAGGCGATCCGGCAGCTGGAGTCGCGCGTCCAGCGATGGCGCCCAGCCACATCGCTCGAGCGGAGGTAACGGATGGAGCAAGGTCTCGCACTCCAGGCGCGGGACGTCCGGATGGAGTACGTCGACCAGGCCACGGGCGACCGGCTGCTGGCGGTGGACCGCATCGACCTGGACATCCGCGAGGGCGAGTTCGTGAGCATCGTCGGCCCGTCAGGCTGCGGCAAGTCGACGTTCCTCAAGATCGTCAACGGCCTGTTCCCGGCCACCGACGGCAGGATCGAGATCTCGTCGCCGCCCCAGGGCGTGGCGCATGCGATGGTGTTCCAGGACTCGTCGCTGTTCCCGTGGTACACGATCATCGACAACGTCGGCTACGGCCTGGTCTGCTCCGGCGTGGCGCGCAAGGAGGCCCGCCGGCGGGCGCAGCCGTTCATCGACCTGGTCAGCCTCAGCGGGTTCGAGGAGAAGTTCCCCTACCAGCTGTCGGGCGGCATGCAGCAGCGTGCCAACCTCGCCCGGGCGCTCACGGTGGACCCCGAGATCCTGCTCATGGACGAGCCGTTCGCCGCGCTCGACGCCCAGACACGTGAGCTCATGCAGGCCGAGCTGCTGCGCATCTGGAGCGAGGCCCACAAGACGGTCCTGTTCATCACCCACCAGATCGACGAGGCGATCTACCTCTCGGATCGGGTGGTGGTGATGAGCGCCCGGCCGGGCCGGATCCTGGCCGACATCCCGATCGATCTCGCGCGCCCGCGCGAGCTCGAGATCAAGCGCAGCCCCCGGTTCATCGAGTACGCCGACCAGATCTGGGGGCTGATCTCCAAGCAGCTCAAACCCCATCTGCACGAGGTCGATCAATCGAAGGGCAGGGCCCTCGCGTGACCGTCGGGTCGCACAGCGTGGCCAGGCCGCGCACGCCCCATCCCGACGGGCGTCGGCTGCGCCTGCCTTCGATCAGCCCGAGGCTCACGTACGGCCTGCTCGGGTTCGTGGTCGTCCTGCCCCTCTGGGAGCTGGTGGTCCAGCTGGGCCTGGTCAAGAAGGTCACCCTGAGCGCGCCCAGCCTGATCATGGGCACGGCCATCAACGACCTCCTCGTCACCCACGAGCTGTGGCCGCACCTGTTCCAGAGCTCGCAGCAGTTCGTGCTCGGCCTCGGCCTCGCGCTGCTCACCGGCGTCCCGCTGGGGCTCGCGCTGGGGATGTTCCGGCGGCTCAACTACTTCCTGGACCCCTGGCTGTCGGCGATCTACGCCACCCCCACCATCGCCCTCGTGCCGCTGATCGTCCTCGTGCTCGGCCTGGGTCTCGAGTCCAAGATCTTCATCGTCTGGCTGGAGGCGATCTTCGTGGTCGTGGTCAGCACCATGGCCGGCGTCCGCGCGGCCGAGGCCCGCTACCTGGACCTCGCGAGGAGCTTCCGGGCGTCCCGCTGGCTGACGTTCCGGTCGGTCATCGTGCCCAGCAGCTTCCCGTACATCCTGACCGCGCTGCGGCTGGGGACCACCCGCGCCCTGGTGGGCGTCGTGGTGGCCGAGTTCTTCGCGGCGAACAAGGGGATCGGGTTCTGGATCAACTTCAGCGGCACGACCCTGCGCACGGACCGCGTCTACCTGGGCGTGATCATCCTGGGACTGTTGGGCATGGCCATGGGCGAGGGCGTGCGGCGGATCGAGAAGCGCTACGAGAAGTGGCGGCCGTCCATCAACTGATGGCCGGCGCCCGCGCTCAGTGGTTGCGGCGCCGGTCCGCGCGCTCCCGGGCCTCGGCCTCCTTGATGTAGCGGCGGATCAGCAGGGCCACCCGGCGGTAGTGGCCCGCCAGGTGCGCCACGGCGCGGTCGGCATCGCCCACCCGCACCGCCTCGAAGAAGTGCTCGTGGATCGAGCTCGAGTGCGTGATCGTCGCCCAGCGCAGGACGCGCGCGACCTCCTGGCGCAGCCGCATGATCTGGCCGACCAGCCGGGGCCGCCCGGTGACCGAGTACAGGCGGTGGTAGAACCGCTCGCGCGTGGCGAGCTGCTCGTCCGGCGTCCGGGCGTCCTGCATCGCCTGGAACATGACCTCGAGCTCCTCGAGGTCGATGTCGGTCAGGTTGGGCAGGGCGAGCCGGACCGCCTCGCCCTCGAGCAGGATGCGCAGGTCGTAGACCTCCTCCACGTCGTCGGCGTCGAGCGCCGTGACGGTGAAGCCGCGATGGGGCTGCGAGGTGACCAGGCCCTCGTACTCGAGCGCACGGAGCGCCTCGCGGACGGGGATCCGGCTGGTGCCGAAGACCTCGGCCAGCTCCTCCTGGCGGAGCCGGGCGTTGGGCTGGAGCACGCCGGACAGGATCGCCTTGCGGACGGACGCCAGCACGAGCTCCTGCGCGGTCGGGTTCTCGGCGCGCTCCGCCTCGATGATCGCCGTCAGCTTCTGGTTGGTCTCGTCGCGCGAGGTCTGATCACCGTCCAAGGTCCTCATCCTCCTGCACCGTCCGGGCCATGCACCATGCTGCCATCGAGCATGGTCGCATGGACGGAGACGGTGCGAAGGTCCGGATGCTCGGCGAACGGGTCGCCCTCGAGGACGATCAGGTCCGCGCGGGCGCCGACCTCGATCCTGCCCAGGCTCGCGTCGCCCGCGATGTCGGCGGGCGTGGTCGTGAACGCGCGCCATGCCCGGGCCACGTCGATGACCTCGGGGTGGCCCGTCGCGCGGCCGCCGCGGTCGCGGGTGACCGCGAGCCGGATCGCGTCGAGCGGATCGAACGGGGCGCACGGGTAATCGCTGTTGAACTGCAGCGGGAGGCCGATCGACGCGCCGGTCCGGAGGGGCATGATCCGCTCGATGCGGGCCGGGTCGAAGGCAGCCGCCCATTCGCGCCGGTAGGCGTCCAGGAACGCCGGCTGGACCGACCAGGCGAGGCCCAGCCGGTGCATCCGGCGGAGGCGCTCGGGGTCCATGTCGAGGTATCCGTGCTCCAGCCGGTGGGGTCCCCGGATCGCCGGCCCGGCGCGCTCGAACGCGTCCAGCGCCCGGTCCACGGCCCGCGGCCCGACCGCGTGGACGGCGACCTGGAGGCCCTGCGCATTGGCCCTGGCGACGAGGTCGTCCAGCACCCCGGCGTCGATCCGGAACAGGCCGCGGTTGGCCGGCTCGTTGCGGTACGGCTCCTCCACGGCCGCATTGCGGAAGATGCAGAAGCCGTCGATGCTGATCTTGACGCCCAGTACCCGCATCCAGTCGTCGCCCAGGCCGCCGCGGATCCCGAGCCCGACGAGCCAGTCCAGCGACAGCGGCGTCTCGTGGACCCGGTAGAACAGCCGGACACGGACGCCGAGCTCGCCGTCGGCGCGCAGCGCGGCGTGGTCGTCGGCTTCCTCCGGCACGCGGATCATCTCGTGGATGGTGGTGATCCCCGCGGCGTGCAGCTCGCGGTAGCCGTCCCGGAGCGCCGCCCGGCGCTCTGCCGCCGTGGGCACGGGCACGACCGTGTCCGCGCGGGATTGGTCCAGGCGCAGCTTCGCCGCCTCGTGGAGCACGCCCGTCGGCTCGCCGGCCGCGTCGCGCTCGATCCGGCCGCCGGCGGGCTCGGGAGTGTCGCGGTCGATGCCCGCGGCGGCCAGGGCCGCCGAGTTGGCCGCGACGACGTGCTTGCCGATGCCACGCAGGACGACCGGGTTGCGCGGCGCGGCCCGGTCGAGCTCGTGGCGGTCGGGCAGGCGCACCTCGGCCAGCCGGCTGGCTGACAGCGAGTCGCCCTGGATCCAGGTCCCGGCCGCGACGGCCCCGCATCGCTCGCGGACGTGGGCCAGGATGTCTTCGATGCCGGCGGGTGCGAGGGCGTCGAAGTCCAGGAAGCAGCGGCGCAGGACGGCGCCCCGGTGGAAGTGGGTGTGGCTGTCGATGAAGGCCGGCGTCACGACCCGCCCCTCGACATCGAGGACCCGGGTGGACGGTCCTACGTCCTCGCGCAGCTCCGCCCATGGACCGAGCGCGGCGATGGCACCCGAACGGATCCCGATGGCGTCGCCACCCAGCGGTCTGCCGGCTGACCGGTGGACGCGTGCCCCCCGGACCACCGTATCGAACGGGTGTCGCGACGAGGGTCCCACGGCTAGAATGTATTCATCCTGATCCAGATTGTCCAGCACCAAGGGCATTCGTGAATCCAGTCGTCCCTCCCCCGATCGAGCCCGGCGGGGCCGGAAGGTCCCGGCGGCTGGGGCCCTTCCGACACCGGCCGTTCGCCGTCTACTGGGCCGGCGGCCTGGTATCCAACATGGGCTCGTGGCTCCAGACCGTCGCCGGGTCGATCTTCGTCTACCAGCTCACGGGGTCGGCGCTGGCGGTCGGGCTCCTGAACTTCGCCGGCTTCCTGCCGATCTTCCTGTTCTCGATCGCGGGTGGCGTGGTGTCGGACCGCTACGACCGGCGCCGGATCGTGGTGGCCACGCACGTCCTGTCCGGGATCCTGGCGGCCCTGCTTGCGGTGGTGACGCTCGCGGGTCTCGCAACCGAGGCCCACCTGATCGTCGTGTTCTTCGCCCTCAACACGACGTACGCGATCGCCAAGCCTTCCATCATCGCGATCCTGCCCGGGCTGGTGCCCCGCGACGAGGTCACGGACGCCGTCGGCCTCAACACGCTGCAGTTCATCCTGGGCCAGGTCAGCGGGCCGCTGATCGCGGCCATGTTGATGGCCACGGCAGGGGCGGGCTGGGCGTTCCTCGTCAACGCCCTGACCTACCTCGGCCCGATCCTGAGCATGCTCTACCTCCAGCGGCGCGGGCTCGGGGCGCGCGTGGAGGCGCCCGCGCACACCGGTGAGCCCACGCGCCCTGCCGGGGTGGGCACGTTCGTCCGCCGCCAGCCGTGGGTGCTCGCGCTGCTGGCCGGGATCGTCACCGTGAGCGCGCCGATGGAGGTGATCCGCACGCTGTCCCCGGCGATCGTGGTCGAGGGCCTCGGCCAGCCGGACAGCGCCGCCGGCCTCGTGGTCGCCGCGCAGAGCCTCGGGTCGGCGCTCGCGCTGGTGGTGTTCGTGCCGCTCCGGCGGCGCGGCTGGTCGCGCCGCATGGGCGCCCTGGGTCTGCTCCTCCAGGCGCTCGGGCTGATCGGGACCGCGATGGCGCCAACCCTGCCCGTGGCGCTGGGCGCGGTGGGTATCGTGGGCTTCGGGTTCTCGCTGTGCTTCCCGGTGCTCACGGGCACGCTCCAACTGGAGGTTCCCGACGGCCTCCGCGGACGGGTCATGGCCTTTCACCAGACCGCCCACCTGGGCAACCGCCCGATCACGGCCCTGCTGGTGGGGAGCCTGGCCACGATCGCGGGCGCTCAGGGAGCCGTCGCCGCCGCGGCCGTGCTCGCGCCGATCGGGCTGCTGGTAACCCGCCGCGCGTGGCGGCTGCTCGCCGCGCGGCCTGCCGAGTCGAGGCTCGTGGTCGCCGCCACCGAGACGGCGGGCGGCTAGGACACGAGGCGGCGCATGTCGTCGAGCGCCGCGGGGACGTCGTAGGCCGGGCGGTACCCGAGATCAGCCGCCGCCGGACCGATGTCCAGGAGGACGTTCCGGCCGGGCGGAAGCCGGTCGCCCATCGCGATCCGGCAGCCCGGGAACGCGGCTTCGAGCGCGGCGGCGAACTCCGACATCCGGGTCAGCCGCCCCGCGCCGAGGTGGTAGACGGGGGACGTCAGTGGCCCGTCGGCCAGGCACGCCGCCGCGAGGCCCGCTCCGATGTCCGCGTAGTAGATGAGATCGAACGCCTGGTCCGGGTGGACGTCCACGCTGATGTCGCCACCCCGCATCGCCGACGTGACGAGGTCGGAGTGGAAGCTCAGGCCGGCGTGCGTGTCCGCGCTCTTGCCGGGCCCCCACGTCGTCGACAGGCGGATGGCGGCCGCGGACATGCCCCGGGCGCGTGCCGCGACGACCAGCCGCTCCACGGCGAGCTTGGTGACCTCGTAGATCTGGCGCGGGCTGGGCGGGAGATCCACCGGCACGGGCTCGTAGACCGGGTGCAGGTACCGCTCGGGCAGCGGTCCCAGGGCTCCCTTGGTGCTGTTGGCCGTCAGCCGGCGCACGCCGGCGGACTCCGCCGCCGCGATCAGGCGGGCCGTGGCCAGCACGTTGGTCTCGAACGCCAGCACCGGGTCCTCCTCGCACGGCCGGCCGACCAGCGCGGCAAGGTGGATCACGCGGTCGATCGCGTGCTCGGCGAGCGTCCACCGCACGAGCTCGACGTCGCGCACGTCGCCGACGACGACGGCATCGGGCGTCGCGCCGGGCAGCTCGAAGCGGGGCGCCGGGAGCAGGTCCAGCACCACCGCCCGCGCGCCGCGCCGGGCGAGCTCGCGGCACACCCATGGCCCCATCGTGCCGTGGCCGCCGGTGACCAGGACCGATGCCTGCACCACGCCCTACTCCTCCGGTCGGCCGAGCAGGTGGTCCGGCCACACGACCCCCTCGAGGTTGGGGGCGTCGAGGACCGGCGGCTCCTCCATCAGGTCCAGCGGGTCCAGCAGGACCCGCATCATGCTGTACAGCGCGTCGACGTTGTGGACCCGGATCAGGCGCGCGGTCGTCGTCGGGTCGGTGTTGACGTGCTGGTGCCAGACCCAGTGGTCGACGACGATGAGGTCGCCCGTGTGCCACTCGTGGGGCTCGTCGTCCACGGTCGTGAGGCCGTTGCCCTTGACCACGTACAGGAAGGCGTCGCCGCCGTGCCGGTGGCGCGCCTGGTGCCGGCCGGGGGCCAGCTCGTGCATCACGATCGACAGCCCCTGCGTCCGGTAGCCGAGGGTGCTGTCGACCAGGAACAGGCTCCGGGCGCCGCGCTTGGAGACCACGCCCCGGACGTCCTCGAACCGGGTGAGCAGGCGGGTGTCGGCCGAGCCGATCGGCTGGTGGCGCAGCCGCTGGAGCCGCCGGGCGTACGGATGGTCGCCCGTCACCTCCGGCGCCGGCCGGGGCGTCGGCGGCAGCTCGGCGACGGGCGTGTCGCCGCCGTCCTCGATCTGGGCGGCGCCGAGCCACTCCAGCATGGGCTCCACGCTCCAGGTCAGGAACGTGGCCGGGCGGTCGCCGTCGTTCCCGTGGCGGTGCCAGGACCAGGCGGGCAGGTAGAACGAGTCCCACGGCCGCCACTCCAGGCGTCGGCCGTCCACCTCGGTCCAGCCCCGGCCCGATTCGACGAACCCCACCGCGTCCCAGGAGTGACGGTGGATGGTCGTGGTCGTGCCGGGGGCGATCTCGTGCACGGTGGCGTCGAGGTTCATCGACGGGCGGTCGCCGTCACGGCCGACGTACACGCCCCGCCGGGCGCGACGGATGGGGTCGTCGATCATGGTCACGTCGGAGCGGCCCACGATCGTCCGGTGATAGCCGCGCCACTCGTCGAGGAGGGCCTTCCGGCGCGACTTCTGGATGTCGTAGTGACTGGCGCTGGTGGTCGTGATGCTTCGCATGGGTGCTCCTGTGGGGGTCGTGGCGGGCGAGGCGGTCGAGGACAGGTTCCTCCTGGTGCCGCGGGTCAGTGGAGGCGCACGTTGACCGACCGGGTCCGGGTGAACGAGAGGATCTCCTCGAGGCCGTGCTCCGCGCCGACGCCCGAATCGCGCCAGCCCCCGAACGGGACGGCCGGATAGCGGGTCTCGACGTCGTTGACCCAGACGTAGCCCGCCTCCAGACGGTCGACGACGCGGAAGGCGCGGTCCAGGTCCCGCGTCCAGACGGCGGCCGTGAGCCCGTAGTCGCCGGAGTTCGCGATCGCGAGCGCCTCCTCCTCGTCACGGAAGGTGAGCGCCGCGAGCACGGGCCCGAAGACCTCCGCGAGCGCGAGCTCGGAGCCGGGGGCCACGCGATCGACGACGGTGGGCTGCATGAACGCTCCCCTCGCGAGGGTCGGATCCGGCGGCACCGCCCCGCCGGCGATCACGCGCGCCCCATCCGCCACCGCCCGCTCGACGGCTCGCAGGCAGCGGTCCCGGGCCTGCGGCGTGATCAGCGATCCCATCTCGGTCGCGGGGTCGGCAGGCAGACCGATCCGGATGCCGGCGGCGAGGGCAGCGACGCGGTCGAGGACGGCCCGGGCGATCGACTCGTGGATGACCAGCCGGCTCGTGGAGCCGCAGCTCTGGCCCTGGACCCGCGTGTAGTTCATGCCCCGCACGATCGCCGCGGCGGCCTCCTCGGGGTCGACGTCGTCGAACACCACGATGGGGTTCTTGCCGCCCAGCTCGAACGAGAGGGTCTTGACCCGGCCGCTGGCCGCGGCGGCCTGCTGGATCCGGAGCGCCGTGGCGGTGCTGCCGGTGAACGAGATCCGGAGCACGTCCGGGTGATCGACCAGCGCCGCGCCCGTGGCGGGACCACCCACGACGACGTTGACGACCCCATCGGGCAGGAGGCCCGCCGTGAGCTCACCGATCGCAAGCGGCGCCAGCGGCGCGAGCTCGGACGGCTTGAGGACGACGGTGTTGCCGGCCACCAGCGCCGGGCCCAGGCGGGCGCACGCGAACATCGCGGGGTGGTTGAACGTGATCATCCGGCCCACCACGCCCCACGGCTCGCGCCGCGTGTAGTGGAGGCCCGGCAGCGGGAAGACCTCGCCCGTGACCTGGAGCGCCAGCCCGGCCGCGTCCGACAGGGTGCGGACGCCCTTGGCGACGTCGGCGCGCATGGCCGTGATCGGGTTGCCCGTGTCGAGCGAGTCGAGGGCCGCCAGCCCGTCCGCCTCGGCGGCGATCCGCCTCGCGAGCTCCCCCATCAACGCGGCTCGATCGCGCGCCGGGGTCGCGCGCCAGGCGGGCGCGGCCGCGCCGGCGGCGGCGACGGCACGACCCACGCCATCCCTGCCGGCCTCGGCGATGCGCGCGATCCTGCGCCC
>CAYJOH010000001.1:2997-4222 GCA_964371685.1 uncultured Anaerolineaceae bacterium | reverse complement strand
GCCGCGTCGCGGGGTCGCGGATCTCGATCGTCGCCTCGCCGCCCGGTGCCTCGAGAGTGCCGCCGATCCACGACCCGAACGCCGGGGGCTCGGCCCCGGTGGTGGTCGCGAGCACTCGCTCGATGATCATGCCGGTGACCCTCCTCCGGGGCTCGTCGAGCGACGATGCGACGATGCGACGCCACGGATTGTATCCACCCTTGCGCTCGATTGCATACAATTACATTGGTCGTGGTCACACCCAGCGCATGCTCACGGAGGTTCGCGAATGGGAGTCGAGGTCACCGTGGACCCGGACCTGTGCATCGGGTCGGGCGACTGCATCCGGCTGGTGCCCGCCGCGTTCCGGATGGACGACGAGCGCGGCGTCTCGACGGTCCTCGACGGCGCCGCCTCGGTCGAGCCCGGGCTGCTGGTCCTCGCGGCCCGCGGCTGTCCCACGCAGGCGATCCGCGTCACCCGCGACGGCGAGGTGCTCCATGCCTCGAACTAGGGTCGACGGGGCAGGCGAGGAGGCGGAACCCGCGGGCGAGCTGCTGACCAGGTTCCCGGCCACCATCGTCCTGGACCGCTACGAGGAGATCCGCGAGGCGCTGTTCAACCCGGACCTGTCGCGCACGTTCGACTCGCGCTCGTACGCGGAGGGCAACATCCGCGACGGGGTGGTGTCCATCAGCCACGGCCAGGTGCACCGCGCGCGGCGCCGGATCGAGAACACGCAGTTCCGGCCCGACGTCCTGCGGCTGTACGAACGGGACCTGTTCCCGGCCGTGCTCGACCAGCTCCTCGACGAGCTCATCGACGCCCCCTCGATCGACCTGTTCCCGGTCGCCGAGCTGCTGTCGGTGGTGCTGGCGGCGCGCCGGGCGGGCATCGACGTCGACGAGCACGACCTCGGCCAGCTGCGTGAGCTGGTGCACTACGTGGACGTGTTCTCGCAGGGGAGCGCGATCCTCGACGCGCGCGACCCCGAGGCCGTGCGGCGGCTCGTGGTCGAGGCGTACGCGGCATTCGAGCGGGACTGGATCGCGCCGTCCCGGGAGCGGCGCGAGGCGCTGCTCGCCCGACGCCGGAGTGGCGACGGCGGGGAGGAGCTGCCCCACGACATCCTGACGGTGCTCCTCGAGCACCGATCAGATCCACAGCTGGAGCTCGGGGACGCGGGCCGGCTGGTCCGCGAGGTGGCGACGTACCTCCAGGGCGGCACGCACACCAGCGCGCAGAC
>CAYJOH010000001.1:0-2897 GCA_964371685.1 uncultured Anaerolineaceae bacterium | reverse complement strand
GAGGTCTGCCGGCGCGGCGTCGGGCCGGATCCCGCCGGGACGCCAGAGCGGGACACCCGGACGGAGCGGTTCACCCGCTGGGCCCACTACCCGGTCCGGTTCGAGCGCTGGCGGCGGCCGGTCTGAGGGGTCGCCACGTGGCGGCACCGGCCGGGCCTACGGGATCGAGACGGACGTCTCGCGGTGCTCGACCTTGAAGTAGCCGGGCCACAGCTGCTCGTAGAAGTACCGGATCCCGTACTCGATGCGCAGCGTCCGGGTCAGCCCGTCGGACGGGTTGAAGTGCTCGTGGCGTGTCATCCGGGGCGGGATCTGGACGGCGTCGCCCGCCTCCCAGTCGTAGCGCCGGCCGTCGATCTCCGAGTAGCCCACCCCCTCGAGGACGTACAGCACGGCCTCGGTGTGGGTGTGGCAGTGGCTCGAGGTGTGGGGCACCTCCTCGAAGATCTGGGTCATCGCGGCCGTGATGGCCGTGAACCCGTTGCGGTGCTCGCTCCGGCTCTCGCCGCCGCCCATGAGGTTGTAGACGGCGCCGTGGCGATGGGGATGGTCGCTCTTGATCAGGCGCGCGGGCGCCTCGGGTACGGTCACCGTGGCCGCGGCCTGGCGGTCGTGACCGTGTGACCGATGCCCCGAGCCGTCGCCCGTGCCCGAGGCAGACCGCCGCCGGTCGGCCTCGTTCGGGGCGTCCTCGAGGTGCAGCGCGATCCGCCGGCCGAGCGGATCGAGCTGGCCGTCCTCCGCGGGGAGCGCCGCCTCGAACCCCGGCTCGTTGACGCCCTTGCCGGCCAGCTGCTCGAGGCGTCCGAGCCGGACGAACAGGTCGAGGTCCATGGTCGAGGCCGAGACGTACTCGACCTCGCCCTCGCCGGTGTTGAACAGCTGGTGGTCGTCCAGGAACGGGACGTGGATCGTCGTGCCGTCGTGGAAGTCGTAGCGCCTGCCGGCCACCACGATGAAGCCTTGGCCCCGCACGACGTGGATCGCCTCCTCGCCATGCCGGTGACGGCCGGTGTGGTGGCCCGCGGGGATCACCACCTTGCACAGGTTGGTGCCGTTGGTCGGGAAGCCGACCTGCTCCCCGATCAGCATCGCCAGCCGGTGCTCGTTGGGCGTCTCGACCCAGGCGAGGTCGCGGCCGCGGGCGAGGATTGGCGACCGCTCGACCGCCGACGCGTTGTCCGCGCTGGCGGCCAGCCACCGGGCGTAGAAGTCCGGCCCCCCGGAGCGGTCCCCGGGTCCGCTGCCGTCGGTCATCGTCATCCTCCGGGCGGGTCGGGGGCGCCTACTCCTCGCCCGCCGGGCTGTCGGGGTGGCGCTCGATCTGGTGCAGGCCCAGCTGCTTGATCGTGAACGTGTCCTGGATCGCGAGGTAGCGGGCCGTGTCCGTGTCGGAGTCGTTGAAGTGCTGGTGCCACGCCCAGAGCGGGATGCCGATGAGGTCGCCCTCCTCCCAGTCCACCCGCTGCTCCTCCTCGCCGTCGTGGTGCATCACCGTGTGGCCCTTGCCCTTGACGATGTACAGGACGGCCTCGGTCGTGTGGCGGTGCTTGACGGACGCGTGACCGGGCGGCAGCTCCGAGAGGTGGGGCTGGAGCCGGATCGCGCCCGACAGCCGGTAGAACCGCGCCTTGGTCCCCCGGTATTCACGGGCGACGAGCTCCGTCGTCTTGAGGTCCTTGACGATCGTCGCCTCGACCGGTGGGTGCTTCTTGTTCCACTGCTCTCGCTGGGTCATCTCCGTGATCGCCGTGCCGCTCAGCGGCTGATCCTCGCGGGCGATGAGCTTGTTGGCGTCGGACACGGGGGATCCTCCTCGGGCGCGGACTGACGGACGGTGACGGTGTAAGCGGCGGTCGCGTCAAGGGAGACAATACCAGAGATTTTGTAGCCATGATCGTCGCGGCTTGATAGGATGGCGGCGCCCGGATCGCCGGGATCGCCAGTCACGATCGAGGTCGTCCATGATCCCGCGCTTCTCGCTCGTCCGCGCGCAGGCCTTGCCGGAGGCCTTCGAGGCGTTCGCGGCGAGCGACGGTGACGCCGCCTGGATCGCCGGCGGCACGGAACTGCTGCAGGTCATGAAGATGGGCTTCGCGCAGTTCGGCACCCTGGTCGACATCAAGCGGATCCCCGACATCTCGGGCATCGAGGTGCGTCCCGACGGCCACCTCCGGATCGGGGCCGGGACGACCCATCGCGCCATCGAGCGATCTCCGGTCGTGCGCCGGGCGCTGCCGGCCCTGGCCGATCTCGAGGCCGGCCTCGCCAACGTCCGCGTCCGCAACACGGGCACGATCGGCGGCAACCTCGCGTTCGCGGAGCCGCACTCCGACCCGGCCACGTTCCTGCTGGCCTGCGGAGCGACGGTGGAGCTCGCCGGGCCCTCTGGCCGGCGCGAGCTGGCCGTCGGCGAGTTCATCCAGGGACCATTGCTGACCGCCCGCGAACCCGACGAGATCGTGGTCGCGATCCACGTACCACTGGCCGGCCCGGGCACGGGCCGCGGATACCGGAAGGCCAAGTTCTTCGAGCGGCCCGCGGCATCCGTGGGGGTGTCGCTGACGGTCCGCGACGGCGCCATCGCCGAGGCCGTGGTGACCGTGGGCTCGATGACCGATGTGCCCACCATCGTCCCGGCCGCCGCCGCCGCGCTCGCCGGCGCGCCGGCCGAGGCGGGCGCGCTGGCCGGGCCGGTCCGGGCCGCCGCCGAGGCGTTCGGGTCGCTCGACATCGGCGTCGATCACAATGGGTCGGCGGACTACAAGCGGCACCTCGCCGGCGGGCTGCTCGAGCGGGCGGTCCGAGGCGCGCTGTCGGAGGTCATCGCCGATGCGTGACAGTCTGGAGCTGCAGCTCACCGTCAACGGCCGGCCCGCGTCGCTGCGGATCGAGCC